>JAIRLY010000331.1 GCA_031259075.1 Dysgonamonadaceae bacterium
ATACATTTTTCATTATTTTTGTTTAATTTAATAGACTTTTTCAACTTGGGGCTACTCAGTAATGGGTAGCCCCTTTCTTGATCAGAATTTACAAAATTACAGAATGAGCAGAATATGGTCGTATTGCGCGCTCGCAATGACGGCGTTGGTTGTCTTCATGCGTCAGCTCATTTTCAACTTTCAACTTTCAATTTTCAACTAATTTCGGCGTATTAGCCATGACAGTGAAAGGGGCGTTGTTTCCCTCCTCCTTTTTTTTGTCCACTCGTCCACTAATCACTATATGTTACCAATCTTCTCCTATTTCAATTTCAGGTTGTTGCTTATTTGGATTATTCAAATCCTTTTCCTTTTCTTTGATAGCGTCTGGTGATGAAGTTGGATTATTTCGTTGCTGGATTTGCTGAATTTGATACTTTTGGTCGGAAAACTGTCTTTGCAATCCTTTTTTTGCGGAATGCGCATCCCATTTGAAAAGGGGATTGTCCATGTTTCCTGTAGCCAAAAGATGCAGATAAACCTGTCCTGTATTGTCATCAATAACTTCTCCAAAGTCTTCTTTTTGTTTTCTGCTTTTTATTTTCTTTCCGAGTACGTCTTGCAATAAAAGTTTTATATGATAATCTATATTTCCTGCAAAAGAATGTTTTCCCATTATCGATAAATTCAAAGCGTTGTTTTTGATTTCCATGTTTGGAATGCTTATGGTTGAATTTTCGATATGAATACGGTTTTCCAGCGTAGCAAATCGCACATTTTTCAGTTCATTTAAAGCTATAAACTTGGATAAGGATTCCAAGGGCAGGAAATTATTCAGTTCCCCATTCTTAACTACGATGTCAATCTCCGAAACAATACTGTTTTGCACAAGGGTAATATTTTCCCGAAGCATAGTCTGGAATGTTATATTGCTGGATGCTATACCTCGAATATTTTTATCTGTCAAGTTTTTCTGTCCGAAATTGCCAAATGCTGAAAATAATTTTTGGATATTAATATCTGATAAATCCGCCTCGCATTTCAGAGAATAATTTTTGTTATCGGTCTGTGCAACACGTACCCTAGTTTGCAATTTACCATCGCAAGTGTTCATTTGTAGATTTTCCAACAGTAAAACGTTTTTGGAGAAAGTGGCTTTACCTTCTGTGTTTTGTGCATTAAATTGATTGTATGAAAGGTTATCCATTTTGAAAGTAAAGTCAAAATCAAAATTAGCAGGAAAGACCAATTCCTGTTCCTGTTGTTTTTCCGTACTTTTTTTGATGTCTTCTATATCCTTTGCAAACAATTTATTCATATCCAATTCAGGTAAATAGATGTCGGCATTGATACGCAGACGACTTTTATTATCCAGAATATAAGGGAATACGTTTTCAATTTTCCCTTTGAGTTCAAACAGATTACCCTTTAATATCCCTGTCAATTTATCAGTATGTATCACCTGATTATCAAAACGCAAATCCCCAGAGAGATTTTCAAGCATATTTTCATCTTCCCGTATTTGTAGCAATACATTTGAGAAAATAATGTCTCCCTGAATGACAGAATGAGTGAAATCCTGCGCCGTTATTTTTTTCAATTGCGTAAATTTGTTTTTGAAGGAAATATCAATATCGGCGTTTCCTGTTATCTTATGAAAATAATTTGTAGGGATAAAGCTATGTAAATCTTCCAAATTAAGCGCCCCATTGACAGAAATGTCAATAAGTGGCTGTTCCAAATTTTCCACTTCCAAAGCGCCCTGCAATTGTCCCTGTTTCAATTCGGCGGAAAACTCGTCAATCACGATTTTTGTAGCAGCAAGCATATGGGGTGTCGCAGTGAAAAACTGTCCTTTCATAGTCACTTTTGAAAGTTTGATATTATTTTCAACATTTTCTATGCTTCCTTTTTTCCATGCAAAACTGCCTTTTATGTTCAGCTTGTTTTTCTTTCCTACTTCTCCATTCATATCGAAAGTCAGAGAAAAAATACCCACAGGTTTCAGGACAGTAGTTTTTATCCGAACAAGTTTTGGCAATTTCCCTATTACCTTTTCAATATAGGCATTTTTTATGGAAACGTGTGTTTGCAAATGAAATTTGTCTTTCGGTTTGGAGAGCGTAACATTTGCCGTAAACTTCAAAATGTCAAGATCAAAATTCCCTCCTTCTATCGAATAAATATCTTTTTCCGTATCAATATGCAGTTTTGTATACAAATGGAGCGGCTGATCGGATAAATAAACAGCTTTATCTACCGATAATTCATTGATGAACATATCGGATGAGAGATGCGTAGTAAAGATATTTTCACTGAAATTTCCTTTTGCCGAAAGATGATCTACCAAAGTAGATACGATTGTTTTTTGTGGATTATGTTCAAATAAGAGTTTGACCTTTTTAAATTGGATTGTATTTAAACGCACTTCTACCTTTTCAGACTGTATGGAGTCGTTGAATTGAAAGATATTCCAATTATTTTCTCCATTTTCATTGATGATTAAATGTAAATCGGCATTGTAAATATCTACTCGACGAATGGTATAATTGTTTCGCAGCAAATCCAGCACATTGAACTGCAAAAATATTTTTTCAGCCTGTAACAGGTTGTGGTCTCCCTGCAAATCTTTGACATGAATATCATTAATCTGCAAAGACGCCATCGGAAACTTTCGTAGCAAACTAAAAGATATACTTTCATGTTTGATCTCTACCTTTGTAGACTTATATAAGTGCATAAGAAATATATGGGCAATCTTATCCTGAAATACAAAGGTCAAAACCGTTGAAAGCAATAGAAAAGAAAAAATAACAGAACCAAAAATAATTCCAATCTTCTTCAATAATTTTCTTTTCCATGCAATTTTATTCTCTATCAATGATGTATCTTGCATAAATATTTACATAAAAACATTTGCAAAGTTACATATAATTTTATCTATTCCTGCTATCATTGAACGTTCTGTGGTATAGTTGAAAGAGAGGGATAAGTTAATCATGAATTTGCTTTCAATTATCAATTGTCAATTAATTTTGCTACCTTTGTAACATTAAAAAAATAAGCAATGGAAACAACATCATTCAAACGTTTATCTTATGGGAAATCGGATTTCAGAGACATTATACTCCAAAATTACGCGTACATTGACAAAACACGTTTTATAGAAGAATTAGAAAATGAATCCAATCCTAACCATTTTTTCATTCGTCCGCGTAAGTTCGGAAAGAGTTTATTTCTTACGACCTTAATGAATTATTATGATATAAACAGGAAAGACGAATTTGAACTCCTCTTTGGCAATCTCTACATCGGCAAACATCCAACACCAGAAAAAAACACTTACGCCATCATGGAATTTGACTTTTCAGGACTGAATACTTCTGACGAAGAAAGTTTCAAGATATCTTTTTCCAATAAAGTACAACAGAGTGTTCTACTGTTTCTGGAGAGATACAAACATATTATTCCTAAAGCCGAATATTTGATACAGCAAATAGGGGAGCAAAAATATTCGGACATTGGCGTTCTGGACATTGCCTTTAATGCCGCTCTTTTGGGAAAAATTAAAATCTATGTCATCATAGACGAATATGATCATTTTGCTAACGACCTAATATCCATGGGGACGCGGGCAGGGGAAAACTTCTACAATAAAATGGTAACAGCAAATGGTCTCGTACGCGA
>JAIRLY010000333.1 GCA_031259075.1 Dysgonamonadaceae bacterium
GGTTCGGATCTGCGGGTTGTTGGATGACCCAGAATTTGCGAACGAAAACCTACGCTGACGGAACAACCTTAACCTTAGGTGTTAATGCGGATCCTGCTTCGAAATTCTATAATTATCCGAATGGGAATGAACAGATCTTTATTAATCATCCGGAATATGGGTTGTTATATACTTGGGCAGCCGCTACGAATCGTGCCGCCACCAGCGCAAATGAAACAAACAGTTCGAGTCAACAGCAATATCAGGGTATTTGCCCAAGCGGATGGCATTTACCGAGTGATTATGAATGGCTACAGTTGGAAGAGGAGATTGCAAAAAGCGGTGCAGGAGTATATTCATCTACAACTGCAACTCAATGGGAAACGTCTTATAGCATACTGTCGAGTGATTATCGCGGTGGACACGGTCGAAAGATGAAAAGTGCAACTGTTGTGAACAGTATCAATCCTAACGGCACGAGTAATGTACACACGGCTAATGGATTTGATGCACTGCTTGTGGGATATATCGGTGCAACTACAAGTCCCGCCTATGGTGCTAGCAGTAGCTTTGTGTCCAGTTCTTCTGTTAACGCGGGATATTGCGTGCGAGTTCTGTTCACAAGCGCCAGTGCTGGTGCTAATCATGACCTACAGCCTAAATACGTCCTCCGCTCCGTGCGTTGCAAGAAAAATTGACAATCGTGTAATTATGGGTGTAACAAGTAAGGGTGGAGATTCTCCACCCTCGCTGTTTTAAAAAAAGGTAGAAAGAAAAGTGAAGTACCGCACCATCAAGAAATGCTTGCGGTGTCGGTACGACAATTGGAAATGCTGTTTGTTTTTATCTCTAAATCTTTTTTTGAGGTGCTATGAAAAATAATTCTTCTTTCTTTTTGCTTGTAAAGATACAAATTTCAAGCAATTCAAACCGGCATCCGTCATTCTTTCATCATCAGTATTTTTTGCAGTTCTTCCGCCGATATATTCGCATACAATTTAGAATGATGGGCCAGTGATATCTTTCCCGTTTCTTCGGAAACAATAATAATTTTAGCATCGGTTTCTTCGGATAATCCTAACGCCGAGCGATGACGCAATCCATATCGTTTCGGTATATCGTGTTTTTGGGAAACAGGAAGAATACAGGCTGCCGCTACGATTTTTTTTCCGACAATTATCATCGCTCCATCGTGCAACGGACTATTTTTGAAAAAAATATTTTCTATCAAACGGGTACTGATATTTGCATTTATTGTTTCGCCGGTTTCTATAAATTTATCTAACGACATATTTTGTTGAATGGCGATCAAAGCGCCTTCTTTTCTTTTTGCCATATCCATCGAAGCCATTACAATCGGCATGATATACGAAATATTATCGTCGATACGACCGTCCCGATTGGGTTTAATCAGTTTCATGATCGCTTTAATTCCTTTGTTAGAACCAAGTGCCTGAAGAAATTCGCGTATTTCTTTTTGAAAGACGATTACCAGAAGAATGAAACCGACATTCATGAATTTATCTAAAATAGTCCCCATCAGCCGCATTTCGAATATTTTGGAAATCAATATCCAAAGTGCAATAAAAGCGAGTACTCCTAAAAATACGGTAGTAGTGCCCGTTTTCTTCATCATGAGATAAGTTTCGTAAAGAAAAAAGGCGACGATAAGAATATCTATGAGGTCTTTTATACCGAAATTGAAAATCATTGAAAGATACTTTGGTTGTTTATTTTGTTATACAATCGTACGGTTTGAATCGCTTCTTTTACATCGTGTACTCGAATGATATTGGCGCCTTTCGTTAAAGAAAACATATTCAACGCTGTAGTTCCGTTTAATGCTTCTTCCGGGGCGACTCCGATTACCTCGCGAATCATTGTTTTCCGGGAAAGACCGACTACAAGCGGGAGGTCAAAGATAGCAAATTGTTCCAAATGAGCCAAAATTTCATAATTTTGGTCGGTTGTTTTGCTGAATCCGAATCCCGGATCTATCCAAATATCATTCACTCCTTTTTGGTTTAACATTACCGTTTTTTGGGCAAAATAGAAAAGAATTTCCGGCATTAAATCATCATACCGGATATATTCCATCATCGTTTGCGGCGTACCGCGCAGATGCATGATAAGATAAGGGATTTGCAATTCCGCAATTGTATCAAACATTCCGGCGTCTAAAGCGCCGGCTGAAATATCGTTGATAATAGCGGCTCCAAAATTTTCCACGCATTTCCGGGCGATATTCGCTCGAAACGTATCAATGGAAACAATTGCTTTGGGCGCTTCCCGGAAAAGAATTTTCAGACCGGATCTTAAACGTTCCCATTCTTCTTCTTCGCTCACATATTGAGCGTTCGGACGGGATGAATAACCTCCCACATCAATCAGGTCGGCTCCTTCTTCCATGAGTTGGATTACTCTGTCCGCTATTTCCTTTTCGGTTTGTTTCCGGCTTCCCTGAAAAAAAGAATCGGGAGTAACATTGAGAATTCCCATTACTTTAGGCGAATCAAAATTCATTAATTCACCTTTTATATTCGTCGTCATCCGGTCTGAAACAGTATTTATTATTTTGATTTTCCAGCGATTGCATTATATACAGAAGCGGCGATTACCGCTCCCAAAACAGGCGCCAGAATGAAGATCCAAAGTTGGCTCAACGCCAACGAATTATCTGCAAAAATAGCTTGACTGATCGAACGAGCCGGATTCACGGATGTATTGGTCAAAGGAATACTAATCAAATGAATCAGAGTCAATGTCAAGCCGATAACCAAACCGGCAAATCCTTTTACGGACCGGGAGTCGGTCGTTCCTAAAATCACAATCAGGAAAATAAACGTCAGAATTAATTCGATAACAAATGCGCCGATAGCGCTTAAGTTTACATATCCGGTAGCACCTTGAAACAATTCGCCGTATCCGTTAGCGGCGAACACGCCTCTGGTTCCGCCATACTGGGCCACAATAAAAGCCAAAAGCGCAGCAGCGAGAATCCCGCCGAGAACTTGTGCGGCGATATATACTCCCAAATCTTTCAAACTCATTCTACCTGCACAAAAAACACCTACCGAAACAGCAGGGTTGAGATGTGCTCCGGAAACATTTCCAATGCCATAAGCCATAGCTACTACCGTTAAACCAAATGCCAGAGCAACGCCTAGAAAACCGACCGATCCTCCGGCGAAAACAGCGGTACCGCAACCTCCTAAAACTAAAACAAATGTGCCGATCAATTCGGCTGCAAATTTTTGACTTGTCTTCATAGTAAAATTATTATTCTAAAATACAAAAATTATAAACTCACACCGGAATTACTTTGCTTTATCTTCCGCTTTTCATTATCTTAGCATAAGTATTCCGCTGCAAAAATAACACTTTTCGATTAATAAAAACGTAATATTACTTACTTATTGATCGTTTTCTGCTCGAACCGGCCTGACTGATCATTCGACGGATCCGTTTTTTCAATTTTTGGGTAGGATTTTCTTTGAGAAACGATTCAATGTGTCTTTTCTTTTTATCTTCAAAAATATCCTCGAAATCAATTAATATTCCGGTTTCTTCCACTTCTCCGAAGTCTTCATTTACAGCTGTTCCGAAAACGCGCATACTGAGCGAAAGATTCATATAAGCGCTTACTAAGGGTGGAATATTAATGTTGAATTTTCGCACTTCTTGATTAAGGATTTTATAATCTTCCTTATAAGTATCCTTATTAAAAATATGCTCCAAACGTTCGCGGTCCATATTTGTAATTAAAGAATTGATCGGTGTAATCAGAGCGTCTTTATCTTTAAAGTATTTATCTAAAAAGAATAAAATCATATTACGGGCATCGGTGTTATAGGTATTGTACATGGTCACTTTACCGAAAAAATAACGAAAGTCGGGTTCAATAACAGACAAAGCGCCTAATCCGTCCCATAAATTATCCAAAGCGAAAAGTCCTTTGGCGCCGAATTTGCTGGACTGATAGTCTAAAGAAACAAATGAGCGTCCTAATTCGATCATTTTCAGCAGGTATTCGCTAATAAATTTTTGGGAGAAATGAAATAATTCACAAGTGGCGATGTTGTCGGGCTGGCCATTAGGGGCAAAAGTGATTTCATTTCCACAACGAAAACGATAACCGCCTAAAATTTCTTCTTCTTGCGGATCCCATACAATTAATTGCCGGTAAGGCGTTTTCATGGTATCAAATTCGTCAATATCGACCGATTTTCCAGAACCTCCTCCATAAAACCGGAATGCAATTTCTCGTAACCGGCCAACTTCAAGCATTAGATTAGGGGCATTGTGTACAGTAAATAAATAAATTTCGTTTCCCGATTTATTTGTTTTTCGAAAGAGTTTATCCGGCGTCAACTCCGACTTGAGAAGCGCTCTGTCTATTTTGGGGATTATTTCTTCCATTTGCATTAGAGTGTGTGATTAAAGAGTATTATCGTATGTTATAAACTAATTTTTCTATTTCATCCGCCCATTGTTGTGGCGTTTTAGACGAATCGAACGTTCGCCATGAAACGGGTTTGCCAAAGTAAACAGTAAATGTTGAGTGCATTGCTTTAAACATTTCACTCGGCAAAAGTAACATTTCTATATTAAATTTCAGTCCTAATTGGGTTCGAATATTTGCAATATTGTAAAAAAAATTAGAATTCCGAGCTTCAAAATATACCGGTATAATGTCTCTTTGGGATTCTATTGCTTTTGTAATAAACATTTTCTTCCATTTCGGATCTCTAATCACTCCTTTTGTTTTTCTGGAACAAAGTCCTGCCGGAAAAGTAATTATCTGATTTTCGGAAATAAATGCCTCATTTAGAATCTTCACTGCATTTTTGGCTTGAGCGCCATGTTTGTTAACCGGAACAAAAATATCTTGAAGGGGTTCGATAAAATAGAGAATATCATTTACAAGGTATCTGATCCGGTGATCGTATTTTTTTCCCAATATAGCCGATAAACAAATACCGTCTAAACCACCCAGCGGATGATTGGATGCAAAAATACATTTGTGATGAAAATCCGGCAGGTTTTCCATTCCTTTCAGATGAAGTTTAATATCAAAATTTTTGACGGTATTTTCCATAAAATCAACTCCTGTCAGACCTGTATTTAATTTGAATTGGTAATTTAATTTGTTCTGACAAACCAGTTTACTCAATAGTGTAATCACAAAGTACGGGATCTTTTTATGCATTTCGGGCGCTTTCTTACGAAAAATATCGTGAACATTTATCTGAAAAATTTCATTATTAATCATATATGTATTATTGTGTGTTTAACGAATCTGTTCATGCATCGTTTTTGTCTTTATTTTCATCTATAGTATTAAAGTATATAAAACCTATATTACGAATAATAAAAAAAGACAAAGATAGTTTTTTTTATTATTAAATTTCAGAATATAAGGAATAATACTTATTTTTGTAAACTTTATTTAAATAAAATTTGTTCTCAATGAAAAAATTAGTACTCATTTCTTTCCTGATTACAGGAATAACATTATTGTTTACAGGCTGTCTTAATACGGAAGGCAATTACCAGATTCTTCCGCCTGTTCCTGCGGTTGTGAATTATAATAGTCTCAAAGGAGGAAACACTCTTTTAACATGTTGGAGTGAAATTGCAGCGCCGGGATTGTCCACCCACAGTTCGGGAGATTGTATAATCGTTCAATTTAAGTTGGATTATGATAATCAGCCTGCTTCCAACTATTATACTGCTACAGAGGTAACTGTAATTGAAGATGTAGAACATAGCCTTGCCCGTATCGAAGACGAAATCTCTGTAGGCGACTTTACATTTCCAATTGAAGATATGGCTGTCATTGATTATAATTACATCACATTTTTGGATGGAAAATATTTTCTTCGTTTCAAGCATGAAGGGATGAAAAATCAATTGATAGAATACCGGATGTTAACAAGTCCGAATGATAAGAATGAAGAAAACGGAACACATAATGTTTATTTAGTCGCTAAAAAGAAAAATGAAATAGAAGACGGTACAACTACTACTCTGATAAACAGTCATGCTTTCGATATGAAAAATCTGATTCTCAATTTGGGGCGCGATACTGTAAAGGATAATATCAATTCAAAATATTTGAAAGTAGATTTGAAGTTTTTTACCGGAAAAGAAGAAGATGAACCTGTTTTTAAAGATTATAATTCAACTTCAATAGAACTGATTGTTCACAAATAGATAATATGTTTAAGCAACTTTTTATCTTGCTGTTTCAATTGATTACGAAACCTGTTCCCGTGTGGGAAAGATTGTCGGAACAGCAGAAAAAAAATAATGATGATTTTTATAAGAGCTATTTGTTCCCGATAATCGGAACAATAGCTCTCTTGTCTTTTGTAGGCATAATCATTTCAACAGAAACATTCAATGTACAATTGGCGCTCAAAAGGGTGATTTTACAAGTAATGATTTATGGAGGAAGTTTTTATTCGGTTTCATTCGTTTTGTCGAGCTATATATTTCCCCGTTTCGATTTGCCAGTCAATAAACTTCTTGCCGAAAGATTCACCGGTTATTCTTCGTCTTTAACCTATATAGTCGTGATGATTTTGTCGTTATTTCCGAGTTTTTTCTTTTTGAATCTATTTTTATTATATACGGTTTACATTATTTGGGCAGGAGCTATCGAATTTTTAAAGATAAGAGAAGCATTTTTAATGAAATTTACGATGTTTACAAGCATTTTAATTCTGCTGACTCCTTTCTTAATCGATTTTCTGATTAAATTATTGATGCCGGGAATGAAAAATTAATCTTCAGATGGCACAACAAAACAATATAGTAATCAAAAATAAAAAGGCTTCGTTCGATTATGAATTTATCGAAACCTTTGTGGCCGGTATTGTTCTCACAGGAACAGAAATAAAATCCATTCGTCTGGGGAAAGCGAGTTTAGCGGATAGTTACTGTTTGATAATTAATAAAGAATTGTGGGTGCGAAATATGTATATTGCGGAGTATTTTTACGGTACTTATAACAATCACGAAGTGCGGAAAGACCGTAAACTTCTTCTCAACCGGAAAGAATTGAATAAAATCGAAACGCTTTCTAAAAATACCGGTTTTACGGTTATTCCAACTAAGTTTTTTCTCAATGAGAAAGGACTTGCTAAAATGGTAATTGCTGTTGCCAAAGGAAAAAAATCTTACGATAAACGGCAGTCTCTGAGGGAAAAAGACGATAAAAGGGATATGGAAAGAGCATTCAAAAAATAAATAATAAAAAATTATGATTAATAAAATAGCCTCTCTTTTAGAAGAAGTTAATCATCTGAAAGCAAATACTTATGATGAGTTAGAAGCCCTGCGCATCCAATATCTGAGCAAAAAGGGAGAAATTTCATCTTTGATGAATGATTTTCGCAATGTGGCTGCTGACCAAAAACGTGAGATAGGACAGAAACTGAATATGCTGAAAACGCAGGTACAAAACCGGATCAATCAATTGAAAGAGCAATTAGACGATCGGGATGTTTCCGGTGAAGAAATGGATTTGACACGTACGTCTTATCCCTACCATACAGGAACTCGTCACCCGCTATCCATTGTAAAAAAAGAAATTTGCGATATCTTTGCGCGATTGGGATTTTCGATAGCCGAAGGTCCTGAAATTGAAGACGATTGGCATGTGTTTTCTTCTTTGAATTTTGCGGACGATCACCCTGCCCGCGATATGCAAGATACATTTTTCGTTCTGCATGGCGCCGATATATTGTTGCGAACACATACTTCATCGGTTCAAACGCGGGTGATGGAAAAAACGAAACCGCCCATTCGCATCATCTGTCCGGGACGAGTTTATCGCAACGAAGCTATTTCTTATCGCGCCCATTGTTTTTTTCATCAAGTAGAAGCGCTTTACGTTGACAAAAATGTATCTTTCGCCGATTTGAAACAAGTCCTGGTCTATTTTGCCAAAGAAATGTTTGGCGCTGAAACAAAGATCCGGCTGCGTCCCTCTTTTTTTCCATTCACAGAACCAAGCGCAGAAATGGACATCAGTTGCAACTTGTGCGGCGGAAAAGGCTGTCCATTCTGTAAATTCACCGGATGGGTTGAAATTCTGGGTTGTGGAATGGTAGATCCCAATGTATTGGATAATTGCGGTATAGACAGTAGAATCTATACAGGATATGCTCTCGGAATGGGAATTGAACGTATTACCAACCTGAAATATCAAGTAAAAGATTTACGGATGTTTTCCGAAAACGACATCAGATTTTTGAAACAGTTTACTTAACCGGCAGCCGGAAAATCAAAATATCGTTCATCGTTCACAAGAAATGACTACAAAAGAAAGATACAACAAGGTGATTAACTGGTTTGAGAAAAATATGCCGCTCGCCGAAACAGAGTTGCATTATTCAGAACCTTTTCAATTGCTGATCGCCGTGATACTGGCGGCCCAATGTACGGATAAGCGGGTCAATATGATTACTCCTGCCTTATTCGGAGCTTTTCCTACGCCGGAAGTTTTGGCGGCGTCCAACAAAGACGCTGTTTACGAATATATCAAAAGTGTTTCTTACCCTAATAATAAATCGAAACATTTGGTAGAAATGGCTCAAATGTTGACGGAAAAGTTCAATGGGAAAGTCCCTTCCAACATAGAAGATTTGATGAAATTGCCGGGCGTGGGAAAGAAAACGGCGAATGTAATCGCTTCCGTCGCTTTCAATGTTCCTGCTTTAGCGGTAGATACACATGTGTTTCGCGTATCCAACCGCATCGGATTAACCAATCAATCTAAAACACCTTTGGAAACGGAAAAAGAACTGACCAGGCATATTCCCAAGAAACATTGGTCAAAAGCGCATCATTGGCTTATTTTACACGGACGATATGTTTGCGTTGCCCGGAAACCCAAATGTGAGCAATGCGGCTTAAAAGAATATTGCAAATACTATCTGTGCAGTGTAACGATGTCTTAACATTTAACATCGTCGAGACATCTGCTGCCAAAATAGCGACAATCCGATTTGTGCCAAGTCAGGAGTTCTGAATTTGAATTGCCTCGTTTGAAACTATTTATAGAAAACAATTACTTTTTATTTTTTATTTTCGAAAAATCTCGTTACTTTTGCTCGATTTTATTAAAAAAGTGACAAAATATTTATTTTTATGACACAATAAAAAACAGATTTTATAAAGATTTAATATATCAATTTAGAAAGCGTTAGCTTATATTCTTGCATCTGAAATCTGAACAATTTCTACAACAACAAGAATAAGTAAGTAAACGCTCACGTTGGATGCGTGGGCATATCTTATTTGTTGTTGTGGGTAGTTCAGAACCTCAGATGCAAATAAAGTTAAAGTCCCACGCTTCATATTTTTAAACCGCTTCTCTTTCGGGACCTGGAAGCAAATTAAGAACTTAGGAATGGAAAATAGAGAATGTAAAAAAGAGCGAAGCCCTTTCGGGGCGATAATCAATAGCGATGAACGTTGTCGGATTGTATTGGGAAGAACATATTGTTTTCTGTCCCTAACGGGACAGACGGTCTTCGAGAACTAAGAGTTAAGAACTAAGAGTTAGGGGTTAGGAATGGAAAATAGAGAATGGAGAAAAGGAAGGCCGAAGGTCTTCAAGATAAATAACCCCCAATGAAGCGAAGCGATTGGGGGACAAACAAGACAACAACAACACATTCAACCCCGAAGCGGGTTGAACAGATAAAAGAGAGCATAATCAAGGAACTAAAAAAGATAACATTATTAAAATTTTAATTTTTATTTAAACATGAAACGAAAAATGATTTATTTAGCGCTGATGCTCACGATATTGAGTGCAGCAAATGTGAATGCACAAGTAACCATCGGTAGCGATCAAGATCCGCACAAGGGGGCGGTGCTTGATCTGTCTCAATCGACAAAATTAGGCTTCTTATTGCCCCATGTTTTCCTGACGAATGTCTTGGACTGGCAATTGGAGGGCGAAGCGGACAACGGCGAAGG
>JAIRLY010000125.1 GCA_031259075.1 Dysgonamonadaceae bacterium
CATTCTTAACCTTTAACACTTAACTTTTAGTTCTTAGTTCTTAACTCTTAGTTCTTAACTCTTTTTAGTTTTCCCGTCTCCGGTAAAGACAACCGGCATTTATTAAACGATGAGAAAAATGATTTTTTTAATTCAAAAAGCTGTCTTTACCTTCGACCGGAATAAACGATAGTGACACAGGCGGTGGCGCCCATTCTTAACTCATAACTCTTAGTTCTTAGTTCGCTTCCAAGTCCCTGAGAGAAGCGGTTTAAAAATACGAAGCGTGGGACTTTTAACTTTATTCGTACTGGAGGTCTTCGACAACCCATTGGACAAATAAGTTAGCCCACGCATTCACGTGAACGTTCACTTATTCCTGTCCAATTAGAAATTGTCGAAGTTTCCAGCACAAGAATAAAAGCTAACGCTTTCTTAATTAATTATTTAATTTTAAACAAATGATTTCTGTTTCTTTATGGAATTTTAATTATCGTTTTTATGTTTAAAAAATCATGCAAATTTAGTGAGATTTTTTGAAATAAAAAACAAAAGATTAAATTGAAATTGGCTAAATCTTTTTTTGAGGTGCTATTTGTCGGAAAAATGTTCTATCTGTGTTTTGTTTCCAATCCATCTCAAAAGTCCTTTCAGGACGTTCCACATTCTCCAAAACGGAAGACTTGCGAGAATGCTGTTGGAAAAAGTAAAAAGCAGAAGAATTATTTTTCATAGCGCCTCAAAAAAAGATTTAGCCGCTCACTTGGATATTTCTCTATTTTCATCTAATTTTGTAAACTAAAATAAAAACAAGTATGACATATTTTAATAATAATAATTTTTTAAATTCAATCCCTGTTGTTACCCGAAATCTTTTAATCATTAATGTAATTGTTTGGTTAGCTTGTTTTTTGTTTGAGATGATAAATATTAATTTATCGGGTATTTTGGGTTTGCATTATTTTCAGGCGAAAAGATTTTATATTTACCAATTGATTACCTACATGTTTACTCATGTGGAATTTTCTCATTTGTTTTTTAACATGTTCGCCCTGTTTATGTTTGGAGGCCTTATCGAACGAACTTGGGGGCCTAAACGCTATCTTATATATTATATGGTGACCGGCGTGGGGGCGGGATTGATTCAGATGTTGGTTTCTTATTTGCATATACGTTCTTTGATAAGCGGTATAAATTTAGATTTGTTGAACGTATCTTCTTTATATGATTTGTATCCTGTCACCATCGGAGCTTCAGGATCTGTTTTCGGGTTGTTGTTGGCTTTCGGAATGTTGTTTCCGAATTTACCCCTTTATATTATGTTTATTCCTATTCCCATAAAAGCAAAATATCTTGTAATCGGATACGGAGTAATAGAATTCTTTTTCGGAATATATAACAGAGCCGGTGATAATGTAGCCCACTTCGCTCACTTGGGAGGAATGTTGTTCGGATTTTTCATGATACTTTATTGGAACAAGGGAAACAGAATAAATCGTTTTTTTAAACGAAAAAAAAATAAAATTACGTTCATTCATAAGCGTCCGGAAACCGATCAGGAATACAATAAACGAAAGAGCGATCAGAGTAAAGAAATAGATCGTATTTTGGATAAAATAAAGAAATCCGGCTATGACAGTTTATCGAAAGACGAGAAAAAAACCTTATTTGATGCGAATAAATAAGACGGTGACCGGATTAAAAATATTTTTATGGCAATTTCTTACGATAATTGCGTGTTTTGGTCTTGTTGTCTTGCTTGTATCTGCTTTTTCAGACAGAATATCTCCGCTTACAAATATATATCTTGCTTATTTCGGATTATTCTTTCCTCTTATTTTGGCTTTTAATTTTCTATTTTTCATTGTTTGGTTGATATTTAGAAAGTGGAAACAAGTCTTAATAACCCTTTTGGCGTTTATTCTTTCCTGGAGTTCCATCCAAACTTATTTTCCTTTGCATCGCAAAACAAAGGATATACCGGAAAACAGTATAAAGATACTGACATACAATATAATGCGATTTGAAAATTTAAAAAAACATACGAAAGAAAATCCAAATCCGATTTTACAATATGTGATCGACCAAGATCCGGATATTGTTTGTTTTCAGGAATTTGGAACTGCAAAAAAGAATAAAACGGAACTTTTGATGACCGATATATCGAAGGCATTAAAAAATATGCCTTATTATCATATTGAAAGTTTGAAATTTCCTTACGATAATTATACCTTTGGGTTGGCGATTTTTTCTAAATATCCTATTTTATCTACCCGAAGACTTCCGATAGATAGTGAATACAATGGATCGATCGTTGCTGAGTTAAATGTACAAGGAAGAACAGTTACACTCATTAATAATCATTTGGAATCGAACAAAATTACAGCAGATGAACGATCCGATTATTATAATTTGACAAAAGATCCGAACACCCAAAAGTTGGAAACATTAACCCATACGATGTTCCAGCGGTTAACTCCGGCATTTAAATTAAGAGCCGGACAAGCCGATCTGATTGCAGATATTATCAGGGATAGTAAAAATCCTTATATCATTGTATGTGGAGATTTCAATGATACGCCGATTTCTTATGCACGGCGCAAAATAAAAGGGGAATTACTGGATGCTTTTGTGGAGAGTGGGTGTGGTATTGGAATTAGTTTCAATCAAAATCGCTTCCTGTTTCGGATCGATTATATTTTTCACAGCATAAATATAAAATCATATAATTGTACGGTTGGAAAGTTAAAAAACTCGGATCACTATCCGGTTTGGACCTATTTGCATTTTGAGGAATAATTTACTGCTCTTTTGTTAAATATGCCGTTAAATTTGTATCGTTTATTTCCGGATAACTCTTCATTCGGAAATTTCTACGAAATTCGCAATGATTTCCCGCTACGTAAAGTATGATTAGGTTTAATATTATTAAGTTTACATAATCTATCAACCGTAATTCCGTGTTTTTTAGCAATATAAGCTAAAGTATCCCCTTGTTTAATCCGGTGATATTGAATTTTCCCTTTTTTGTTGTAAGACGAATATTTATTTTCCAACTTTTTAAAAACGTATATATCATCTTTGGTACAAAATTCATCAAAGTCAATTATTTCGATTGGATTTATCGCAGTTCCGAGTAAACGGAACTCAAAGTGAAGATGCGAACCGGTAGAACGACCGGTATTTCCTCCTAAAGCTATCGGTTGACCGGCTTTAACTGTTTCGTCCTGTTCCACTAAAAACTTGGAAAGATGGCCGTAAACGGTTTCCAATCCATTGGGATGCCGCAATACGAGGTAATATCCATAACCTCTGCGTTCGTATTGTTTTATTCTGACTTTTCCATCGAAGGCTGCTCGTACGGTATCTCCTGTTTGAAGTTTAATATCTGTTCCATAATGAAACCGTCTTCTCCGCGGCCCAAAATGAGACGTTATTTTTCCTTCTACCGGCATTACAAAACCGGAAAGATCAATTTGGTATGAATCCGGAAGAACGATATCTTTATAAGCTTTCACATATTCAGTATTCCAACTGTCGTATAATTCGTTGGCCGGAAATATTTCATTTTCCTTTTCCCATGCCATTTGCATCAATATCGAATCTACTGCAACAACATGTAACCCCGGTTTAACTCTGTCTGCGACTAATACAGGTTCCGAAGACAATATGGCTATCGCTTTCTTGACCTCTTCTTTAGAAGGACTTGATTGCGCTTGCATTTCTACCAAAGAAAAAAACATCGCTATTCCCCCTATACTTAAAACAAATATTCTTTTTAATCTAATCATCCTTTTTTGTATATTTCAGTATTGTGTATATCGTATCAGACTTCATCATTAGCATACAAATGAGGCAATAATGCAGGATTATATGTATATAATTCGTGTTCGTTAAAAAATCTTTTCAATTCGATATTTGCAGTTTCGAGCGAATCGGATGCATGAATAATATTTTCCTGCATACTCATACTGTAATCGCCGCGAATAGTTCCCGGTAAAGCGCTACGTCCATTAGTAGCTCCTGTAATCGTTCGTACCACACAGACAGCATCTACTCCTTCCCAACAACAAACTACAACCGGAAAAATTTTCATCGAATCTTTTACTCTCTGAAAAAAAGGTTTTTCTTTTAAATGTGCATAATGCTCGCTTAAAATTTCATCTGTTAACCAAATCATTTTCATACCTGAGAGAATTAATCCTTTTTTTTCAAAACGGCTAATAATTTCACCTATTAACATTCTTTGTATAGTACATGGTTTTAAAATAACAAGAGTCCTTTCCATTCGTTATCATTTATAATCCCATCATTCTCAAAAAAAATAAGAAACAAAAACAGAAATTTAACAAATGCAGTAAATATTAAATTTCTACTCTTATTTTCGAATGATAAAATGCGTTTATCATGTTTTTAGCGACAAAGAAAATACATTTTGCTTAAAAAAACAAATAAATAAACTTAAATTTTGTTATAACAACACTTTTTAAAGCTCTTTCGCTTACAATCGGTCGCTTCTGGATGCGTCGAGACGCAAAAAAATAAATAAAAGGATGGTAAAAGTCCACAAAGAAGAACCTCCATAACTAAAGAAAGGTAACGGAATGCCAATGACCGGAGCAATACCGATAACCATTCCGATATTGATTGCCAGATGAAAAAAGATAATGCAGGCTACCGAATAACCATATACCCTGTGGAAAGTGGATTTTTGCCTTTCGGATAAATATATCAAGCGCATAATTAATATCAGAAACGCAATCAAAACGATCGTAGCGCCAATGAACCCTTTTTCTTCTCCAATCGTACAAAAAATAAAATCGGTATCTTGTTCGGGTACATATTTCAATTTGGTCTGAGTCCCATTCAAATAACCCTTGCCGACTATTCCTCCCGAACCTATGGCTATTTTGGATTGATTCACATTATATCCGGCGCCGCTCGGATCGTCGATAACGCCTAATGCCACTTGTATCCGAACACGCTGGTGAGATTCTAAAACATCATTAAAAACATAATCTACCGAATATAAAAAGCCGATGGAACATACGGTGAATAAACAAATCCATAAGTAAGTAGAAGCTCTGTATTTAACAAATAAGAATAATAAATAAACAATAATAGAAATAATCAGAAACAAAACAACCCAACATAAATTAAAAGGTACGAATTTAAATACAATGCCGGAAATAAAACTTACACCGAATATCCCATAAAATAAATATTTCACATGGTGTCTTCCTTTTGCATAATTGAATAATAGCCCTAAAATAAAAACAACAATCAAACTGAGTATTAGAAACTGATCGAATGGCGTTTTTTCATTTAACATATCAGAAGAAAAACGAATAGCTAACACGAAAAAAAGAATAGCCGCAAAACCTGAAAATAAAACGGAACCCGGCATCCCTTCCCGATATAAAACTAAAAAGAAAGTCAAGAATACCAGCGCTGAACCGGTTTCTTTTTGCAGAAAAATCAACAGCATCGGGAGAAAAATCAACCCCAAGAGGGTCATCATACTCCGCATATTCAACAATTCAAACTTATAGACATTCATCACTTTGGCGACTACCAAGGCCGTTGCGAATTTAGCAAACTCCGCCGGCTGAATCCTTACCGGGCCTAATACTAACCACGACCGCGAGCCTTTTATTTCCGGCGCTATAAAAATGGTGACTATCAAGAGAAATATTACAAAGATATAAATCCAAAAAGAAAAAACTTCATACCAATCGCTTTCTATCATCAGCAATGAAAAGCCAATAAGAACAGAGGAAAGAATCCAAATCATCTGCATTCCGGTTCGACCCGACAAATCGACCATGCTTGTATGATCGTAGTCGTAAGTGGCGGCATAAATACTGAGCCATCCGGCAATTACCAGCAAAAAGTAAATCATTACCGTCCACCAATCGAGGGTATCCCATATATTAATTTTTCTGTAAGACACTTCGTAATATTGTTGTATTTTTCAAATTATTTTCAATCCGCTTATCTTGTTCGGAAATTTCTCTTCGGATGTATTTCTCAATCATCAAACGTCCCATCGGCACTGCATAAGTCGACCCGAATCCTCCATTTTCAACAAAGACAACCATAGCCACTTTGGGGTCTTCCATTGGAGCGAAAGCCATAAAAATAGAATGGTCTTTTCCACTATTCTGAGCCGTACCGGTCTTGCCGCAAACCGCAATATCCGGAAGATTCGCTCCCCTACAAGTGCCGCCGGTCACAGCTAAACGCATTCCCTCTGCAACAGGTTTATAATGTTCGGGAGCAATTCCGGTAAAATGTTCCTGTGTATATAAACTGTCTAAAGGCGTATCTTTTATTTTTTTCACAACATGAGGCGTATAAAAATAACCTTTATTCGCTATCGTTGCCGCCAAATTACAAATCTGAATAGGTGAAAGAGAAACTTCTCCCTGACCAATAGCCACAGAAATCACCGTCAAAGGATTCCAACGGCCTCGATACAATTTATCGTAGAATTGACTATTCGGGATGGTACCCTTTTTTTCTCCCGGCAAATCAACTCCTAAAGGATACCCGAAACCTTGCGCTACCATATAATCTCGCCATTTATCTAAGGCCGCTTGAATCGAACCGTACTTTTTGTTTTCCAACATCGCTTTCAATCCCCAACAGAAATAAGAATTACAACTGAAGCCTACAGCAGAAGTCAGAGCTAAGGAAGAAGAAGTATGTACATGACAAGCCGGACGGCCTCCTCCGGGTGAGAAACCGCCATAACAAGTATAGGCCGTATTTTCGGAGATAATATTTTCCTGCAAAAAAGTCAATCCTTGCGCCACTTTGAACGTAGACCCCGGAGGATATGTACCATTCAAAGCTCTGTTTAATAAGGGAACGTATGGATTTTTCGCCAATTCGAGAAAGGCTTCGCTAAATTGCCGGCCTACCAAAATAGAAGGATCGTATGTAGGAGAAGAAACCATACAAAGAATCTCGCCGGTTTTAGGTTCAATCATGATGATTGTTCCTAATTTATTACGCATTAATTCTTCGCCATAAGTTTGCAATTCAATATCAATCGAAAGCGTCAAATCTTTACCGGAAACCGAAGTCACATCATAGACGCCGTCTTCATATTTCCCTTTGATACGTCCATGAGCGTCCCGTAAAAGAATTTCAATTCCTTTTTCTCCTCTTAAGTATTTTTCATAAGACCGTTCCACACCCGTTTTTCCGATATAATCGCCTCGTTTGTAATAAGTATCTTCGGCAATATTATCTTTATCTGCTTCGGCAATATAACCCAATACATGCGCCGCATAGGGATAACTGTATTCACGTACCGTCCGGTTTTGAATATAAAACCCCGGAAATTTGTAAATGGATTCTTGAAGAACGCCATATTCTTTATTTCCCAACTGATTCAAAAACATTTGCGGGGTATAAGATGAATAACCCGGGTTTTGTTTCGTATCTTTAATACTTGTCAGTTTTCTTCTGAAATCTTCTATTTTAATATTAACCGCTTTACAAAAAGCCAGTGTGTCGAACGCACGAGTTTCCCGGATGACAACCATCACATCGTAAGCCGGTTGATTATAAACAAGTAAATTTCCATACCGGTCATACATAACGCCGCGGGATGGATATTGCGTCCTTTTTAAAAAAGCGTTACTGTCGGCCCAATTTTTATAATCGGGATTAAGCACCTGCAATCTGAAAAGCTGTATGATATAAATAATTACAACGATACAGATAAACGCTGTTAAAAATGCTCTACGGGTACTCGGATTAAACTTATGCATATTTATTTCTTTGAAACTCCTAAGTTTATACTTTCAAATGCAAAAATAAGCAATATTGTGAGTATAAAACTGCCTGTTATACGAAAAATAAGTGTTAGCGGATCAAATAATGACAAGGATTCTATAATAAACAGAATCACCAAAAATAAGAGTGTCATTGCGCCGGCATAACGTAGAAATAAAGCTTGTCCAAAAGAATTGAAAGAAGGGATAAGCGATTCAAAAATATCCCTCGGAGCAAACAATTTTAAAAAATAATACCGTACAAATCCGATAACGACACATGCCAACATATTTAATCCTAAAGTATATTCGAATAAATCAACACATAAACCAATTAAGGCGGAAAGAATCACAACCAGATTCCGGTTCATATCGCCGGTCAATTTTATTATAAAGTATATATAAAACAAAGGTGTGGCATATCCCCAAAGATGAATTTTATTGAACAACCATACTTGTAAAAAAACAAGCAGGATAAATAGTAATATTTGTTTTATCCCTGAACTCGACATTATTGGATCACTGTTTTTTGTAAATCTTTTTGTTCTTTCTGATAACTGTTTTTCACGATCATGACACCATTCAAAGTATAGAAATCCGTAAACAATTTTATTTTTACCGAATTGTAATTATCGTCTTTTTGTTTCTGAGAATCAATAATAGAGCCGACAGGAAGTCCTTCCGGGAAAATAGTAGAATAACCGCTGGTAACAATTGTATCCCCTATTACAAAGTTCACATGACGAGGAAGTTCCGTCAAATAAGTATATCGCGCATCTTTTCCGTCCCAAACCAAAGGGCCGTAGTAATTACTGTTTTTTACTTTACAACTTAAGTGAAATTTAGGATTTAATACCGGAATAACTACCGAATGATGAGAAGAAGTAGTCATTATGACGCCTACCACTCCATTGGCAGACATGACGCCCATATCCGGCTCTATACCGTTTTCGGAACCTCGATTGAGCGTGATGTAATTTTCCACGCCGGAAACATTATTATTCACTACCCGAGCTTGAATAAATTGATAAATCAAAATATTGAGCGAATCGATTCTGATACTTTTTGTTTGAATCGAATCGCTCTTCAGTTCCATAATTCTCTTATAAGCGTACACTTCCGTTTCCAGTTCCGCTATTTTTTTTAATAAATCCGCATTAATCTCATTCAAATTCAAATAAGACTGAAGACCACTCGTCACAGAGTATATTTTTCCTGTAACGTCTTGAGCCACGAATAAAAATTTACTTCTCTGAAATTGACTGTTTTTTACAATCAGTAAAATTGAGAGGAAAAGCAATAGCAGAAAAAGCAGCCAGTGAATATTTTTAAGAATGAAATTAAATAAATTTTTCAATTTATCGTATCAGGAATTTGAATTTATTAATGTTCTTTAGTGCAATACCCGTTCCTTTTGCTACTGCATGAAGCGGATCTTCTGCGATATGGAATGGAATGTTGATTTTATCTTGAAGACGTTTATCCAGTCCTTTCAAAAGAGCGCCGCCTCCAGCCAAATAAATTCCATTACGCACAATATCTGCATATAATTCGGGAGGCGTATTTTCCAGAGCGCTTAAAACAGCCATTTCGATTTTAGAAACCGATTTATCCAAACAATGGGCGATTTCCTGATAAGACACAGGAACTTCCATCGGTAAAGCAGTCATCCGGTTCGGTCCAAAAACCACATAATCTTCAGGGGGATCTTCGAGATTCACCAAGGCGGAGCCTACATTGATTTTAATCAATTCAGCAGTACGTTCGCCCACTTTCATATTATGTTGACGCCCCATATATTCAAGAATATCCGCCGTCAGGTCATCACCTGCAATCCGGATGGATTTATTGGAAACAATTCCGCCCAAAGAAATAATTGCGATTTCGGTCGTACCTCCGCCGATGTCCACAATCATATTTCCTTCCGGCGCTTCCACGTCCAATCCAATTCCAATCGCTGCCGCCATCGGTTCATAAATCATATATACATCGCGTCCGCCTGCATGTTCGGCCGAGTCGCGGACAGCACGAATTTCTACTTCGGTACTTCCCGAAGGGATGCAAACAACAATACGCAACGATGGAGAAAAAAGATGATTTTTATTGTTAATCATTTTAATCATTCCCCGAATCATTTGTTCTGCGGCGTAAAAGTCTGCTATTACACCATCGCGCAGCGGACGAATCGTTTTTATATTACTGTGCGTTTTTCCATGCATTCGTTGCGCTTCAGAGCCGATCGCTATCAGTTTATCGGTTCGATTATCTAAAGCGACTACCGACGGTTCGTCAACTACGATTTTACCATTTTGAATAATAATCGTATTGGCAGTACCCAAGTCTATTGCTATTTCTTGTGTGAATGAGAATAATTCCATTTTTTAATTTTAATGTTTAAAATGACGGATGCCCGTAGTTACCATTGTCCTGTTATTTTTATTACAATATTCGATTGATAAATTATCTTTGATAGAGCCTCCCGGCTGAATTATAGCGGTAATCCCTGCTTGGCTCGCTATTTCCACACAATCGGGAAAAGGGAAGAATGCATCGGAAGCCATCACGGCTCCTTTCAAATCAAAATGAAACGCTTTCGCTTTTTCAATGGCTTGTTTCAATGCATCAACTCGTGATGTTTGTCCTACTCCGCTTGCACAAAGTTGCTTGTTTTTTACTAATACAATTGCATTGGATTTTGTGTTTTTTACTAATTTATTAGCAAATAACAAATCTTCAATTTCTTGTTTAGTAGGGGCTTTATCCGTTACTATTTTCAAGTCTTCTTCTTTCTGAATACTCAAATCCCTTTCTTGAACTAAAATACCGTTCAATAAAGACCGGACTTGTAAATTTGTTTCCGAATTTCGTTTTTGAATCAAAATAATCCTGTTTTTCTTTTGTTCCAAAATCTCCAATGCTTTTTCGTCGTAAGCAGGAGCTATAATAACTTCAAAGAAAATTTTAGTAATTTCCCCGGCAGCATCCGGATCTATTTTTGCATTACAAATCAGGACGCCTCCGAAAGCAGAAACCGGATCGCCTGCCAAAGCGGCGTTCCAAGCTTCTTTTACTGTAGAACGGGAAGCAATTCCGCAGGCATTATTGTGCTTTAAAATCGCAAAAGTCAATTCGTCAAATTCAGTCATTAACTCCATTGCCGAATGAATATCCAGCAAGTTGTTGTAAGAAATTTCTTTGCCGTGCAACTGTTCGAATAATTCATTGAAATCGCCGTAAAAGACTCCTTTTTGATGCGGATTTTCTCCATAACGAAGGATTTTGGCGTGATCGAATGTTTGTCGGAAATACCTTCCTTCGCCGGCGTCGAAATAATTGAAAATCGCCGCATCGTATCCCGACGAAACGGCAAATGCTTCTTTTGCAAACCATTTTCTATCTTCAATAGTAGAATAAGCGCCTTGTTGGGAAAGCATTTTATCAAACGCTGCATATTGATTCTTAGAGGCGACAATCACTACATCTTTGAAATTTTTTGCTGCGGCCCGGATAAGAGAAATACCACCGATGTCTATCTTTTCGACGACAGCTTGTTCTTCTGCTCCGGATGCTACCGTTTCACAAAAAGGATACAAATCGACAATTACCAAATCTATTTCAGGTATTTCATATTGTTGAATTTGTTCCCGATCTTCTTTATTTTCCCTGCGATTCAGAATCCCGCCGAATACTTTCGGATGTAACGTTTTTACACGACCGCCCAATATAGAAGGATAACCGGTCAGTTCTTCTACCGAACGACAAAACATTCCCAATGATTCAATGAACGATTGAGTTCCTCCGGTTGAATAAAATTCAACTCCTTCTTTATGTAATTTCACTAGAATTTCGGCTAATCCATCCTTCCGGAATACCGATATCAAAGCTTTTTTAATTTTCTTAGAGACAGACATTTGTGAAAATTGTTCTGATTTTTCATTAAGAACACAAAATTAAACAATTCCTTTGAAAAAACAAAAACAAAAACAATAGATAATTGATATTAAGAAAAATAATTGTTAAATTTATTTAATCTCCCATGCCAGAGCACTTGCTCCCAATACGGCGGCATCGCTTTCAGGCAATTCGGACAGTAAAATTTTCGTCTTTCCTTTGAATATTCCCAGCGAATATTCCGTCATTGCTTCTTTAATCGGTTGCATAATGAATTCGCCCGAACGAGCTAACCCGCCAAACAATACAATGGCTTCAGGACTTGAAAATGCAATGAAATCAGCGAAAGCTTCTCCTAATAAGCGTCCGGTATATTTAAAAATATCAATGGCTACGGAATCTCCTTTTACCGCCGCATCGTAAACATCTTTCGAGGTAATTTTTTCGACGTCGGGTACAAGTTCCGTCAAAAGTGTTTTTACTTTTCCTTGTTCGACAAATTCTTTAGCGGTTCGGGCAACTCCTGTGGCCGATGTATAGGCTTCCAAACATCCTCTACGACCACAACCGCACAAGCGCCCGTTTTCTTTTCTCACAACTACGTGTCCCAATTCGCCGGCAAAACCATCATGTCCGTAAACCAACTGCCCGTTGACGACAATACCGCTTCCCACACCGGTTCCCAATGTAATCATGATAAAATCCTTCATTCCTTTGGCTATTCCATAGGTCATTTCGCCGATAGCCGCAGCATTAGCGTCGTTGGTTAAAGCAACCGGAATTCCCGTCGCATAACTAATCATTTTAGCAAAAGGGATTACTTTTCCCTTGGCCCATACCATATTGGGGGCATCTTCGATCGTTCCTTTATAATAATTACCATTGGGAGCGCCAATGCCTATTCCATTGAATTTTTCTTTTCCGCCGGCCCTTTCTATCAATTTATTTAATTCCGGAGCCAGTACAGCCAAATAGGCTTCTGCAGTTTCGTAACTTCCGGTTTTAATTTTACCGGATTCCAAAATCACGCCTCTTGCATCTACAACTCCAAATACAGTATTTGTTCCGCCTACGTCGACACCCATTACATACGGTCTATCCATGATAAAGAATTTTTAATATTTATGATTGATATAATAATTTCTCTACAAAAATAGTGTTTTATTTAGATATTCAGGACAAATAAATCTTAATTTATGTTTGCAGGCAATTAATTGGCTATGCAAAATAAATAATTTGTGATGATTTTACAAGCTGAAGATATAAGACAAAAGAAGAAAGACACTTATCGGACAATTTGTTAAAAAACATCAAAATAGTTTTTCCTATTAAACTTTTTATTTTTTTTCCTGTCTTTAGTAATGCGAAATAAATAATTTGTGACGATTTTATAGACATTTAGATTATTAACTCTTTTTTTATGAAAATTTTCGGAAATATTCTTATTTTCCTTTTCTGTTCCCTTTCTGTTTTCGGACAAAAAAACGGCGCTCTTTCCGGCACGATTCTGGATAGAACCGATAATGAACCCATTGTTGCAGGAAGCGTCGAATTATTAAATGCAAAAGATAGCGCTTTTGTTGCAGGAGTCATTAGCGGGGTTGATGGCTCTTTTTCTTTTAAAAACTTGCCGGCAGGAAATTATATTCTAAAAATAACCTATATCGGCTACAACACTCTTTTCAAAAATATAAGTCTTAGATCCAACCAAAATATTGGAAGAATATATTTGCAAACCAATGATATTCTTCTTCAAGAAGCAGTGATTGAGGGTAAAAAACCGGAGGTAATCGTCAAAAACGATACGATTGAGTACGATGCGGCATCTTATAAAGTAACCGAAAATGCGGTGATCGAAGATTTGTTGAAAAAATTGCCCGGAGTGGAAGTAGATAAAGAAGGAAAGATTACCGTAAATGGAAAAGAAGTAAAGAAATTTCTGGTTGATAATAAAGATTTTTTTTCGGACGATCCGCAAGTCGCTTCTAAAAATCTTCCGGCTGAAATGGTGGATAAGTTACAAGTTGTTGATCGAAAATCCGAGATGGCTCGGATGACCGGATTTGACGATGGAGAAGAAGAAACAATTATTAATCTGACAATCCGTCCGGGAATGAAAAAAGGAACGATGGGAAATGCCTTGGCAGGAGCCGGTTTTGATTTGCAAAACGATAATGAGGCGCGTTATCAAGGCGCTGCTTTTATAAATAATATGAAAGAAAACGACCGTTATACGGTTATTGCAGGGACAAACAACAATAATAACATGGGCGCTGCCGACTTAGGCGCTAACCAATTCGGCGGAATGAGGATGAGAAGAGGCGGCGGAGGTGGAATTGCCAAATCCACCAATTTTATGGCAAGTATAAACAAGGAATTTTCGCCTGAACTTTCCTTAAACGGCGATGTCCGTTATTCAGGCTCCGACCGGTTATCAATTAGCAATGTTACTCAGGTTACGTTGTTCAGCAATCCGCAATTAGACCGGAATCAAAAGGATAACAATTACTTCTCTGGAAATATGTCCGCTAATTTCACCTTAGAATGGAAACCCGATAGTCAACATACTATTATTTTTCGTCCGAATATCCGGTACAATCGAAGTCACAGTTATGAACAAGGATTGTCCGACCGGTATAATTATAATGATATGAGTTCGGTTTTCAACTCCAAATCTATCTCGTTGAACAAAGGACAAGGAATCAATTTGGGTGGTTCACTCGATTATTCGTATAAATTCAATAAACCCGGAAGAGTATTCAGCTTTGAAATAAACGGTTCGTACAATGATAGTTATTCACAGGAAAACAGCTATGTACACAATGTGAAATACGAAGAAAGCCTTCTCCCCGAAAAACAGGATCAACGATTGGAAAACGATGAGAACAACGGCAATTCCCGGATTACAATCTCGTATGTAGAACCGCTTGGGGAAAATAAATTTCTACAGGGAATGTATCGTATTTCGTATCGTGATACACGAAATATTAACAGTACATACGATCTATTGGAAGATTTACAAGAATACGATCCTGCATTGCTTTATTCGTTAGCGGCAGATACTACCGCCGTTTTAGCTCCGGATTTAAGCCGGAGCACAGTGCGTCATTCTACAACGCAACGATTTGGATTGAATTTCAAATCGGTTCATGAGAAATACAATTACACTGTGGGATTCAATATAGATCCTTCCCGATCAATCAACGAAACATACCAGCCTTCCATCCATAATATACTTTATTTGCCTTATCTGTACGATCGTTCATTGATCAATATGGTAGGGGATTCGCTGGTAAATTCCACTTCTCAAAATGTAGTCAATTTTTCGCCGGTAGTCAATTTCAATTATTTGTTTGCACAAAGAACTAATTTGCGCATCAATTATGAAGGTCAAACCAATCAGCCTACCGCCAATCAATTAAAAGGATTTATCGATAAAACAAATCCAATTGAATGGAATGAAGGAAATCCTTCTCTAAAACCCGGATACCAAAACAGCTTGAGAATACGATTTAGTAAATATGCTGCTGAAACTCAATTGGCCTACAACTTGGATCTAAGCGGAAATTTATCATTCAACGATATTACATCCGTTACCCGCCTATTGGACAACGGTGTGCGTTTGACTTCCTATGAAAATGTAAACGGAAATTGGGATACCCGGTTGCGAGGAATGTTTAATATGCCTTTGAAAAATAAAAAATTTACAATCGGCGGTTTTGCAATGATCAGTTATCGGAATCAAAACAGTCTTGTAAACGAAATGAAAAATACGATGCGAAACTTTACCGTGATGGACAATATGAATATAAATTACCGGTCTAATCTGTTTGATATAGGAATAAATTTTTCTGTCAATCACAGCGATATAACTTATACCATTCATCCGGAAAAGAACCAGAATACGTTTAATCTTGGAATAGGAGGATATACAACATGGTATTTGCCTTATAATTTGGTAATCGAAAGCGACGTTAATTGGACACAGAGGCAGGGTTATTACGAAGGATTTAATATTCCAGAAACGATTTGGAATGTAGCGATCACAAAACAACTCTTCAATAAAAAATTCGGAACAGGATCGTTGAAACTTCAAATTTATGATATTCTTCAAGACAGAAGTAATATTAGTGCTTCTTCCACTACCAATGGTTTCCAAACCTCGGAAGTAAACGGAATACCCAGCTATTTCATGTGCAGTTTTATTTATAAATTCACGGCGTTTCCAAAACAAAGTACTGCTACAGAAAACGACTTGATGATCCATGGAAGACGATTTGGAGGCCCGGGTGGTCCGCCTCCGAGATAACCTGGGAAACTTTCCAAAAGCGGAATTTATTTTAGTTTCTATTTTTTATTTTAAAAAATCTCACTATTTTTGTGC
>JAIRLY010000044.1 GCA_031259075.1 Dysgonamonadaceae bacterium
TGTCCACCTTACCTAAGATTAGGCAAGTGAGCAAGCAGAAAAAATGTAAAAAAGTATCTGTTTCTTAGAAAAAGTTATTTTATGTTTTTTTCTCCCTGAATCGCTGATAAAGCGATTGATTCATTGATTTTCAATTAATTCAAATATATATTTTTCCAATAATTGCACAGAATGGTTCCATGAAAATTGTTGAATCGTGCGATTTCCCTCTTTGGCCGGACGAATCTTTTTTTTCCGGATGTTTGACTAAATTAATGATTGCATCGGGAATAGTCTCATTATTGATATAACGGATATACGCTAATTTACATTTCTTATTGAAATCACTCTTGTAGACAGGAATAACAATTTTAATCTTTTTTTCCTCCGAATAAACGGTCATTTTGTCCAAATATATTTGTATAACATGGGATCCAGCCTTTTCCAGAGTTCGGCTACGCTGATGAAATCAAATTTCTCGGCATAGCTCAATCGTTTATCTTCGGCTTTTTCCGAAATATCTTTTGGTTCAAGTCCCTGAAAACGTTCGTTAGCGTTAGGTAACCATTTCTTTTTACTAATGTCTGGAGGATATATTGCATAAGAAGGAATATCAAGCGCTTGTGAAATATGGCGTGGGCCTCCCTCATTCCCAAAGAAAAAATCGGCATTGGACAGGAGCGCGGCTAATTTCCTTACACCGTTTACTTTAATATGAGTGAAAATGCGGAGATGATAATCCATTTTCTCCTGTATCCGGCGCGCAATTGTTTCTTCTTCTTCTCCACTGAAATTGAAAATCAACTGAGCGTCGTATTTTTCGATAATTCGGAACAGTATTTGTATCATCCGTTCTTTGTTCCACATTTTACAGGTAAGGCGCGTTGTTACCGCACAAACAACCACCGGCTTGGAAAAATCAATTCCTCCTATTTCCATTCTTTGGCGGAAAGATTCTTTTTCTTCCGGAGTGACATAAAGCTTAAAAGTTCGATCGTATTGCACCTCGAAGTTTTTTTCTAAGGGAGATAGCAGACGCAGGGTTTGACCTATTTCGTCGTCGTCGATTTTTGTGTCGGGACGGTAATTATGAAAGAATCTATTGTATGCTTTTTTCTTTCCTATCCGGTAAGGAGTTGAAAGTGAAAAAAAAGAGAACCAAAGTGTTTTTATCGTGGCGCGGGTATCAACAATCAGGTCATAGTTTCCCGAATGCATAATCCGGCGGACTTTTTTCAGGTAGGTTCTCCAATCTTTCATTTCTTCCTTTTTGAAAGTAATAAGCCGGTCAATATCCGGATGATGTTCAAACAACGGAGCTATTTCTTCATTCAATACATAATCAATAGTCGCTTCCGGAAAAGTCTTTCGTAAAGAAGAACAAAGCGATGATGAAAGAACGGAATCACCTATTCGCCTAAACCGGATAACTATTACTTTACTAATCTTTCTCATTGTATATATTTATAAAAAATACAAATTTATGGGAAAAATGGGGGAAAAGCAAATTTTTTATTACTATTGAGAAGTATTGTATCTGAAATTCTACTTTTTCTTCCGGAGTTGCATAATTGGCATCTATTAAAAAACTTCTTTCATTTTGTCGCTTTTTTATTGCTTATATGAGTTTAATTATCTAAATTTGCCGCGTAAAATACGACAAGTCGGTCAAAAGACTGACATTTTATTACTTAAACTTAAATATATATGAAAACAGAATTGATTCTTCAATCACTTGAAGCAAAACATCCGGGCGAACAAGAATATTTGCAAGCCGTAAAAGAAGTCCTTCTCTCTATAGAAGATGTTTATAACGAACATCCCGAATTTGAAAAAGCAAGCCTTATCGAACGGTTGGTTGAACCGGATCGTATTTTTTCTTTCAAAATTCCCTGGGTAGACGATAATGGAAATGTCCAGGTAAATTTAGGTTATCGCGTACAATTCAACAACGCCATTGGCCCCTATAAAGGAGGAATCCGTTTTCATGCTTCGGTTACTTTATCGACGCTCAAATTTTTAGGGTTTGAACAAACTTTCAAAAATGCACTGACCACTCTCCCTATGGGCGGCGGAAAAGGAGGTTCTGATTTCAGTATTCGTGGAAAATCCAATGCCGAAGTGATGCGTTTTTGCCAGGCCTATATCATGGAATTGTGGCGGCATATCGGTCCCGATACGGATGTGCCGGCCGGCGACATTGGAGTAGGAGCACGGGAAATCGGCTATATGTATGGTATGTACAAAAAATTAGCCCGTGAAAATACCGGAACTTTTACCGGTAAAGGACTGGATTATGGCGGTTCACTGATACGTCCCGAAGCAACCGGATTTGGAGGTATCTATTTCGTAGTTAATATGTTGAAAGAAAAAGGAATAGACATTAAAGGGAAAACCATTGCTATTTCCGGTTTTGGGAATGTAGCGTGGGGAGCTGCATTAAAAGCCTCCGAGTTGGGTGGAAAAGTAGTTACGATTTCAGGCCCCGACGGATATGTTTATGACCCGAATGGAATTTCAGGAGAAAAGATTGATTATATGCTTGATCTGCGCTCTTCGGGAGAAGATATTGTGGCGCCTTATGCAGATAAATACGGTGTGGAATTTTTTCCGGGCAAACGTCCCTGGCAACAAAAAGCAGACATCGCGTTACCTTGCGCTATTCAAAATGAATTGGACGAAAAGGATGCGCAAATCTTAATTGATAACGGCGTAACTTGCGTCGCCGAAATTTCAAATATGGGATGTACGGCCGAAGCGGTGGACTTGTTTATCGGAAAAGGCGTGATGTTCGGACCGGGAAAAGCCGTCAATGCCGGAGGCGTGGCTACTTCGGGATTGGAAATGACCCAAAACGCCATGCACTTGCAATGGACAGCCGAAGAAGTTGATGCCAAACTGCATCAGATCATGAATGCAATTCATGAACAATGCGTCATTTACGGCAAACAACCGAATGGTTACATCAATTATGTGAAAGGAGCGAACATTGCCGGATTTATGAAAGTAGCCAGGGCAATGATGGCACAAGGAATTGTGTAAGTATGATACAAATACGAGCCGTGTGCGACAGCGCACGGCTTTTAATTCCATCTCTTTTGAATATGCGTAATAAGGGCTGTAGAATAAAACAACCGAAGCAATAGTCTTTACAAAACCACAGATGAAAGCATTTCATTTTACAGGCGCAGTTTCATTCCGGCAAACAGAGTATCCGGCTTTAGATTAAAAACGGCATTCATTTCCCCCGCCATTGAAAAACCGCACCGGTCGCAAATGCCGGCGATTTTTCCCGGACATTCCGCCAAGCGCGTCCCGTCGGACAGGATAAAATTGGATACCCAGCATTGTTTTTTGAAACGGTTGTCTTTCATCCGTTTCAATCCGGAAAGAGAGTTCATAATGGGATAGCCGGATTTCTTCATCCGGATAATTAAATCAATCACTTCCGAACGTTTGTCCCAATCCAAAAATAAATCCTCCGTCCCGGCGTAAGGCGTGTGGAAATTCAAGGAAATGGATTGGATATGCGGATTATTTTTCACAAATTCAATGGTTTCTTTTACCGATGTGTAGTTGCGGGAGTTGATTACCATATTAACGCTCAGGTGTGGGTGATTGGCTGTAGCAATGTTTTTCACTAAACGGTCGAAAGCGCCTTTCCCGCGGATCTCATCATGAAAATTGCCCAAGCCATCCAAACTTACCCAAATGGAATTGGCCTCGGAATCCGAAAACGGTAGTTGGGCATTGGTCGTTATCGTCGCTGAAAAAAAACCGATTACCTTTGACAGGCGAATCAAACTGTTCAAATCTTTGTCCCCGTCGTGCCACAAGGTCGGTTCGCCGCCTTCAAAATCAACAAACCGCGATCCGATGCGATAGGAATAGAGCAATTCTTCTTTTACCTGTTCGTACGTTTTGATGTGGGGATTGCTTATCTGATAGACCGAACAATGTTTACAAGCCAGATTGCATTTGTCGGAAATGAACAAAACCGTTTGCAAAGGATTTTTTGACCCGAAAAACCGGGCTTTGAAAAACCACCAGGGAAGATAAAACAGAGAAGACATATAAACTAAAAATTAAAAATCGTAGTCTTACCGCCTTTAAAAGTCCCTGAAAGGGATTTAGGGGTTTTTAAATAAAACATACAATGACAATAATTAAGCAGAAAAAAGAAAGAAGATTGCGAGCCAAAAGCCAGCGAATCATAAACCAGTCCAGTCCAAAAGCTTCTATCCGTTGCCAATCATTCATCGGGCCCATCCAGAACCGGGGCGAAAACTTTTTCTCCGGATGACGGACAAATTCAATCATCAGGTAAAACAACGCAACGGCCATCGGAACGGTTAGCAAAGTCAACAGATAAAAAGGAGATAAATAACCGGTAATAACGCCACCGGTGATGCTTAAAAATGCGGTTATCAATAACATCAATAATGCGGTTAACATCCGTTTTTTCTTTTTCAACAATACGGCGAAAGTCATTTTTCCCACTTCTTTGTCCGGTTCATAATCCATAATAGCATGGGTATAAACAATATTGGCTACTAATAATCCGACCGGAACGGATACAAAAACAACCGGTAAATCCAATTGTCCGCAAGCGGAATAATAAACGCCTGTCATCAATAACGGACCAAACATAATGCCTATAACTATTTCGCCCAAACCATGATACGACAAACGAAGCGGCGCCCCCGAATAGGAAATGCCCAATACGGCGGTAATCAGTGCAAACCACAAAATCGTATTTCCCCGGTAAAGAGAAATGACAAAACCGAAACATAATGCCGAAAATCCAAAAATCAGACACGCCCAAAGCAATTGCTTTAAACTGACGGCTCCTGATGTGATGTAAGGACATTTGGCTATGCGCGAACGGAAACCTTTCCTTGCCAAAGTATCCCGAAATTCCGAACCTTTGACTTTATAATCGAAATAGTCGTCAAAAAGATTCATTGCCAAATGACAGGTAATTACACCTAAAACAGCTAATATTCCCAAATAAATAGAAAAATCGCCGGTTTGTGAAGCCATACAAACAGCCAAAACCGCCGGTAATAAACTTTGTGGAAGCGACCTTGAACGGGCATTTTGCATCCAAAAACGAATGAAATTCATTATCTTTTTTAGTTTGTTAAGTAATACGGCTACAAAGTTAGCATTAAATCTCCAAATTCTATTCGTGCCACATTCTTTATTTTCCTATTCTAAACCAATCTACATCCATATATCCGCCATCGTTATTTTTAATGGGTCTGGAACAGAACAATCCGACTTTAGCGCCAATCCATTTTCCTTCTTTAGCAGTGAAAGGCTTACCTAAAGATTTGTAATTTTTTCCGTCTATACTGTAACTGAAGAAACATCGAGCCGTTGAATCGATTTTTACTCTTAGAAAAAATGTTTCTTCCGTCCTTACGATCGCTTCTTGAACGGTTTCCGTACTTCCGTTTTCCACATTCAGACATTCATTTTGCGAGAGGATCACACCCTTTTCCGTACTTTCCAAAGAAAGTAAAGCGTAATCTAAACCCATAACGAGCAATCCGGCCCTCTCTCCTTTGATTTTCGGATTGGGAGAGAACGTGAGTTTGGCCGTGGCGGTAAAACTGCGAGCCGGAAATTTCTGGAGAAGCAAATTCGGTAAATTCCATAAGTTTTTATAATCCGCCGGCACAGGAACGGAAAACAGCCTCAAACAGCCCTTTTTTTGATCCGTAAAATACCACCAATCTGCCGGATTAGCATGCCATTGCCATTGCAAACCTAACCGGTTTGATGTAAATTCATCGCTCTCGACCGGTGTTGCAACCGGATATTCTTTTCCCACATTGGGTTTTTGATAAATACTTACCGGTTCGCCGCAACCGTCGCCATCGCTGTCGTGTCCGATAACGGGCCAATCGTTTTTCCATGTCATTGGTTGGAGATGCATCACGCGGCCATAAGCGGAAGCATCTTGAAAATGAATAAACCAATCTTCTCCACTTTTCGTATCGATCCAAGCTCCTTGATGCGGTCCATTGATGTCTGTATGTCCTTGCGATAAAACGACTTTTCGTTCATACGGCCCCCAAATGGTTTTGGAACGAAGCGCTGTTTGCCAACCGGCAGTAACGCCTCCGGCCGGCGCAAAGATGTAGTAGTAGCCGTTTCGTTTGTAAAATTTTGGGCCTTCAATGGTTTCATCCGACAGGTGACCGTCGTAAACGATTTTACTTTCGCCGAGCGTTTGTTTACCGTCCGGAGTCAAACGGATAATCGCCAAAACACTTTTTATTCCTGCACGACTTCCTGCGAAGGCATGTACCAAATAAGCTTGTTCGTCTTCATCCCAAAAGGGACAGGGATCTATCAATCCTTTACCGGCTTTTACCAAAACCGGCGCTTCCCATTCTCCTGCGGGATTTTTTGTTTTGGTCATATAAATGCCGTAATCCGGATCGCCGTAGTAGATATAAAATTCATCGTTATGATAACGAATAGCGGGCGCCCATACTCCGTTGCCATGTTGGGGAATAGAAAAAACAGCTTCCGGAATTAAACGGGGAAGAGCGCTTCCGATTAACGTCCAGTTCACCAAATCTTTTGAATGTAAAACCGGCAAACCGGGAACACAATTGAATCCGGATGCGGTCATATAATAATCTTCTTCGACCCTGCAAACGTCCGGATCGGAATAATCGGCAAAGAGAACCGGATTTTGGTATTTCCCATTTTTCAAATCGGAAACCCAAACTTTTGAAATGTATGGAGAACTGTTTTTTTTCAGATACGCAGTCAATCCTTTTAAGTCTTGTTTTTCAATTTCTTCCACAAACAATTCTGCCGTACGACGCGCTCCGGCTTCTACAAAGTGCGTGTTATCGGTTAAACCGTTAGGAAAATTTTTATTTACTCCTGCCGGAATGTGCATAAAAAAAGCGGCGGATTTTTCTACTCCTTCATTATTTAACCATTCACGGGTTTTTTCGTGCATGTCGATCAACGGCGTTTTTTGATCCTTTGCTGCTTGGCGAACCAATTCCGGATAAATACCGTGCGAGTCGACAATTTTTCCATTTTCATCGAACTTTCTCCTGACCACGGGCGTACATAAAACCGGATGTCCTCCTTTTGCCCGCACTTCTTCTACGAAGCGTATCAGGTTTTTCTTGTAATTTTCGGGAGATGAATAACGTTCTTTCTTCTCCACCGAAGCGTCGTTGTGTCCAAACTGAATCACTACATAATCGTCTTTATGCAAATCGGAAAGAATTTTGTCCCAAAGGCCTTCTTCGCGGAAGGAGCGGGTACTTCGTCCATTTTTAGCTCTGTTCTCAATAATTATTTCATCGGTGAAAAATTCGCGCAATAACATTCCCCAACCTCTTTCGGGAAATGGTTCCGGCGCAATTTCTCCTGTTTTCGGATCTTTCACCGGTTTGTATAACACTTTATCGGCCATTGTAGAATCGCCGGCCATAAAAAGATATACGGGACGCTTTTCGTCGGCAGTAAACGCCAAAAGTGAAAAAACGAAAAGAAAAAGAAAAAAACAATCTCTTCTGATCATTGTTTGTGATTTAGTAATATTTCCCAAGTTTTACATTCAAATTACGGATGCCAATTATCGCAGCCTTTCATTACATTTTCAAGAGTATAAGCGGCGGCTTCTTCGGCGGATAATATTTTTGACCATTTTACTCGATCGCCGGTTTCCGCTCCTTTCCCTGAATTATTATATTCCCCGTAGCGGGCTGTTTTTTCGTTTGCTTCGCTTCGCCAATTATCCCAACCTTCCGGGCAGATTTCTTCCGGAAAGAAACAATTCATAAACAGCGTCATGGCAAACGCACGCCAGGGACGTCCCAAATAAACCTTTGTGATACCATCGGCTGTTGTTACCGTGCAATGATTGAAAATGTAGCCGAAAGGAATGTTTTCGGGAGTACTCGCGGCTGTGATATACGATTGTTTTTTACAATGAATGGTGCAACGTTCGAACCAGCAGGTCGATGGTCCGAAAATAAAATCGGTTGTCCCTTCAATATAACAGTTTTCAAAATAATGCCGGCAATTTTCCCGTCCTGTATAAATCGTATCCTGATTGCCCAATATCTTGCAGTTGCGAAGAATAATCCTGTCGCCTTCCAAATGCAGGGCGACCGCTTGACCTAACTGTTGAGCTGTGTTTTCGATAGTCAGGTTTTCAATTGTAATATCGTTTCCTCTCACTAAGAAAGTATAAGTACGAAAAGTACCCATTTTATCCATATTGGCGTGATCGTCGTAGTTGATGATGGTTTTCTCGACGCTTTCACCGATTATTTTTACATTGCAAATATGTGTCGGCAGGACTAATTTTTCCTTATAAACTCCTTCCCGGATAAAAACGGTTACCTGCCCCGCAGGATCGAAAGCCCGGATCGACTCAATGGCTTCCCGAATGGTGCGGAAATCGCCGCGCCCGTTCCGGTCAACAACGATATTGTAATCCTTTTCACCGGCAAAAGCGGTGGAAAGGATTACAAGAAAGATACAGAGAAAAAATGTTTTCTTCATTTGCATTACCAAATCACTTTCATTACTTGGCTCGTATTGCCGATACGGACAATATAAAAACGGTGGGCAAAAGGAGTTAAGTCCAGATTAGCGCTACCGGAAATAATAAGGCGTCCCACAGTATCATATACTTGCAAAAATTCGTTTTCCGGATTAACAATTATACCCTTGTTGAAATAAACGGATTTACCGGAAATTGCCTTGATTGTGGTAGGCGTATCGTTGTCTTCCTGCAATGCAATGTAAAACAGGTTGGCCGTATCGCCTTTTGTAATGGCGTGAGCGCCGGCTGCCAGTTTTATTTCCAATATCCCCTGTGCACCAATCGTCTGATTTTCGCCGTTAATTTTCACTTTTTTGCCGGCTTCCGATGCTAAAAATACAAGAATGAGGGTCTTTGGTGTGTTGATGGTAAAGGAAATGTTCGTACTGGATTCCATTTTCAAGCAACAGGAATAGCTTGTTCCGTTTACGGTTACGCTTCCCTTCGAATCGGAAGTCTTGCCGCCTGTAATGGCGAATCCCGAAGAAGTTCCTTGCGCTACGATATCGCACAAGTTACCGCCTTCGCCGCCGGCGTCTCCGGGTTCTTCTCCACCGCCTCCGGGTTCGCCTCCGCCGCCGTTACTTTCTCCCTGTATCGAAATCAGCGAGCTTTCGTAATTTTTGATGGCGTTGGCTATGGCAGGGACGGGATCGTCGGCTAAGGTATTGTCGCTGTAAGTAAAAGTAAATTTCAAATCGCCGCCTTCAATCCGTCCTGCATATTGCCTGACTTTGGCGGGTACGGAGTTCACGTCGTCTATCGTACATGGATAAACGGCAGCGCCTGTAATGGCCTCGTCCGTATCGAAATTATTGTAGGAAAAACTTCCTTTTTTCGTTTTTACGGTATTGGGGATCGTCTGTGTCCGGGAAGTCGCATCGTAGGCGTCAAAATCCGTATTGTCTTGCGAATAAGGAACGTAGCGGTTATATCCTTCGAGGTGATTGTTGTATTCCTTTATCATGCCTCCGTCTTCGCTGCTGAAAGTGCCTTTCGCTCCGTTGTAGACGTCCGTACCTTGTTGAGAGGTCAACATTGGGTATTTACAGTTGAGGAAATAGTTGTTCTCGGAAAAAATAGAACTGTTCCGGGTAGCGCCTATTCCGTATTTCGCATTGCCGTCGTAGTAGTTGTTGTAGACGTGTACCGTATGGAAGCGCACACGCGGATGGCGGCTGTCGGAATGGTCGTACCAATTGTGATGATAGGTAAGGTATTCCGGATCTTCCGTTCCGTTTCCCAGCAAATTGCATTTTCCGGCGTCCCAGAAATGATTGTAGGAGAAAGTCGTATAACCCGACTCCTTGCTGTCAAGCGAGCCGTCGCCTTTTGCTTTGTCTCCCCCTTTGTCCTGACCGTAAAAGAAGTCGCAGTTATGTACCCAGATATTGCGGTTGTCGGTATTGAGCGATACTCCGTCTTCGGGAAAATCCATAAATCCGATGTTCCGGATTTCGATGTTCATACAGTTGCGGACCAGAATCCCCCATCCGTAAGCGGTGGCGTCGTCGCCGATTCCTTCTATTGTGGTGTTCAGTTCGGTATATCCTTTGCCTTTTATTTGCAAGTCGTTGTCGCTACCCAATGCTCCGTCCGACAAATTCATTGTGGCGGCAGTCACTTTCCCGATAAGTCGGATAGCCAAAGGCGTTTTATCGTACCCTTTTTGTCGTGCAGTGAGGATCTGCCCGATTCCCGTACACTTGGTGATTGTTCCTTTATCATTTGTAATCACATCGAGGGTTACGGTCGTAGCGGTTTGCTCGGTGAGATAGATCACGTTAGCGCCCGCCCTCAAAACACCTTCGTCGGTATAAGCGCCGGAGGAAGTGCCGAAAGAGGGCGATTGTTTCGAAAAGGCAAATCCGCTGCGGTCGTGCGGCAATACGGTTACGGCAGATGTTGTAGCGCTCTCAAATTCGGTATCGCTGCTGTTAACGGCTTTTACCGTTAAGGTATAAGCGCCGGCTTTCAGGCCGGGCACATCGGCGCGCCAGTAATCGCCGTATTGACGAATCAATGGAGTATCAATTTTTTTGTTATTTACTCCTTCTCCGGAGTAATAGACATTGTAACTCTCGGCTCCGCTGACGGGTTGCCAGGTTACGTAAGCGCTTTCCAGCCAGCCAACTTGCTTGATTATAGTCAAGGCGCAAACTTTTTCTACGGTAAAAGCTCCTGCAAACAATAAACAAACGGTAACAAGTAGTGATTGATAAATAATTTTTTTCATTTTTTTTGACATTTTTGTATGTTATATTTAGTTTAATTTCAATCTTTTATTGTTTCTGTTTTAACATTGCCTAAAAAATTGTTTCCCCAGATAACATTGCTGTCTTTTGTTTTGCAGAAAACATCGGCGGGAATCAGTTGAAAGCAATTATTGATAAAAATATTATCGGCTTTGTTCAATTCTATTATGGCCTGATCTTTTAATGGAGATTTTGACCGTACATTATCCAAAATAATGTTTTTACAATGAGTGATCGCTAAAGGAGCGCCGTTTTCAACGGCGAAATCAATGTTGTGAAACCGGATATTCGTTGCAGTCTCGGCTTTAAAACCGTTTTGCGCCGCCATATTGATATTGGAAAACGAAATCTCCTCTATCGGCATTTCTTTCAGTCCGGCAATGTAGCCGATTCGTTTGATATTGTTTCCGGTAACGTTACTGATATGAATGTTCCTGAAGACAGGCGTTCGTTCCGAAACTTCTTCTTCTGCCATTGGCCGGTAAAACAAGTCGAAGATAAATGCATCTTTCCGAATATCGTTCATTACGATATTGTCTACCCTGATTTCCTCGACTACTCCGCCCCGTCCGCGCATGGATTTTATCCGTATTCCGGCGTCCGTACCGTGAAAGACGCAGTTGGAGATGGCTACTTTTTTTACGCTGCCCGACATTTCGCTGCCGATGACGACGCCTCCGTGTCCCGACAACATCACGCAGTTGGTAATCGTGATGTTTTCGCAGGGGTCGTTATAACGGCGGGCTTCGGCGTCGCGTCCCGATTTAATGGTAATGCAATCGTCGCCCACGTGAATGAAACAGTCGGAAATTCGCACGTTGCTGCACGACGAGGGATTGATCCCGTCTGTATTGGGCGCATTGGCTGGATTATGGATGGAAACGCCATGTACGACAATGTCGTCGCAAAATTCGGGGTTAATGGTCCAGAAAGGGGAATTTTGGATTTTGATTCCTTCTATCGTTATGTTTTTACATTCGTAAAACTGAATGAAGGGGGGACGGAAGAACTGCCTTTCAATTGTCGGTTGATAATAAGTGTCGACAACTAAATCTTTATTCGCTTCCGCCCAAAACTGCTGGAGTTCGGTCGGATTGGCGATTTTCCCGTTTTTCCGGATTTCGCCGGTAATCAAGCGATGGAAATTCCACCATTTTTCGCCCTGGCCTTCCAAGGTTCCCCGTCCGGTTATCGTCAGATTTTCTGCGTTTTGGGCATTGATCAGCGGTGCGAAAGAGTTCATCACTACGCCTTCCCAGCGTACTTTTATAAACGGCAGGTAATCGTTGAAGTCGTCGGAGAAGCGAACGACGGCTCCGGATTCGATGTGGAGCGTGATGTGGCTTTCCAAATGTACCGGCCCTGTGAGATAGGCGCCTGCCGGAAAATAAATCGTTCCGCCGCCTTCGGAGGAAGCTTTTTGAATCGTTTGATTAATCAATTCGGTACATTTAATTTTACCGGTTACGTCGGCTCCCAACTCCTGCAAATTATATGTTTTCGCCTGTAAGGAAAAGGCGAAAAGGAGACAGGAGAACAGGAACGGGAGGCGTGATGCCTGATGGAAATTTGTCATATTCATTGTTTTATTATTATTTTTTTCATGATATCATTGTTTTAATAAGCTAAAAACTAAAAATCGGATTTATCTTTTTGCGAAAATAATATCCGGCCCTCAAACGTGGTTGAGGAGAGGAATATACTCTTTTTCCCCCAATCGCTTCGCTTCATTGGGGGTTATTCATCTTGAACACTTCGTGTTCTTGCGTCTGTGCGGTGGTGCGAGTGCTTGCCTGCCTTCGCTTGCTTTCCCCCCAGCAGTCGCTTTCGAGGGGTCTGTGCCCGGAAGACCGAAGGTCTTCAATATGAATAACCCCCAATGAAGCGAAGCGATTGGGGGGTATGAAAGATAATCCCCTTCTCTTCCTCAACCCTGAAAGGGTTGAAT
>JAIRLY010000097.1 GCA_031259075.1 Dysgonamonadaceae bacterium
TGCTATTGATTACCGCCCTTTCATGGCTTCGCTCCATTTTTCATTTTCCATTCTTAACTCTTAGTTCTTAGTTCTTAGTTCTTAGTTCTTAGTTCTTAGTTCTTAGTTCTTAGTTCTTAACTCTTAGTTCTTAGTTCTCTTCCATGTCCCGGAGAGAAGCGGTTTAAAAATACGTAGCGTGGGACTTTTAACTTTATCTGTCTTTGAGGTCTTAGACTACCCATATCTACAAATAAGTTAAACCCACGCATCCACGTGAGCGTTTACCTAACTTATTCTTGTAGATATTGAAATTGTCTAAGTTTCAAAGACAAGAATATAAGCTAACGCTTTCTTAATTAATTATGTATGAAAAATAATATCTGTTTCTTTCTGAAAAATTGATAAATTTTGTTTAAAAATCAAGCAAAAATAGGGAGATTTTTTGAAATAAAAAATAAAAAGTTTAATTTTTATTCAAAAACTCATGTTATAAGCATCCAACCGCGATCAATTCGTAATTTAAACTGCCCAAGCCGATTTTTTCCGCATATTTCAATCCGGCTAACCAATTGGTATTCGGGTGAATCATTTTCATATTTCTCATATCACACGTTTTCCGGTAACTTCCGATGAAATTTATAATGCCGTTCTTGAATATCTTGATCGGCGCATATTTGGAAAATCATTAAACATAGGTAAAACAGAATCCGGTAGATTGTGAAACAATCTACCGGATTCTGTTTTGAAATCAAATAGACAGTGCTCTGAAGTGCTTGATTATTTTCGTTGTCGTTAATTTCCCATCGGAAGTTTTAACTATTACGATATAATTTCCGGATGGAATAGCGCTTATATCTATTGTATGCTCATTACTGTTTATATCTGTAATTGATTTTACTGTTCGCCCCAATACATTTATAATCATAATTTCGGATATTTCCGTGACTGATTTCAGTATTATCTTGTCTGTTGCGGGATTTGGATAAATACTGATTTTTTGACCGGCATCTATTTTTATATTGCCATTTGCGCCATCACAATTAGCTCCGACAATGTATTCAAATGTTTTCGTCACATCCAACCCTCCGCCTGACGATTCGAACTTACAGGCAATTTTAAAGGTTTCTCCGATCGTTCTGTTATTAAAGGTCGTGGAGAAAACTTTTCCGTCTGTGTTTGTCAATTTTGTTTCTGCAAAATTCGGATTATACGTCCACGCATAAGCGACTACGCCGATTTTATCGTCCAACATTTCAAAAGTAACGGTTACACTCGTTCCATTTGTTTCAAAATTGTATTTGTAACCGGTGGAAAAAGCGCCTTGAGTAGCCTCATCCGAAGTGCCGGAACAATGTGTATTGGCTATTTCCAATGTTCGGGCAGTTAGTGAAAGAGGACTGTTTGCGGCAATATTCCCGCTGGCGTCTTTTGCCGTAATTGAAAACGGATAAGATGAATCCGGTATAAGATTTTTCACTACGTAAGATTTTTGAGTGGCGGAAATTCCCTGTACGGTTATTTTATTTCCGGCGCCATAAGCGATTTCGTATTTGATGTATCCCGAATTGTCCGTTGCATTCAGTAATAACTCAATGCTATTATGTGTTACAAGACCAACTTCAACTGTAAAACCGGAAGGCGCTTCCGTATCGTCCGCAATGATTCCTGCACAATTGTCTCCAACCGTATACGATATATATTTCGTTACCGACATGCCGCCGGCGTATGCAAACTTACAGGCGAGGCTTAATATTGTGCCTGCCGTCTGTCCGTTCAACGACACCGAAAATCTTTGCCCTCCAATATTCGTCATTTGTTTTTCCGAAAACGGATTCTCTGTCCAAAGATACGCCACAATTCCCGTTTTATCTGTATCCAACAATTCGAACACAACGCTTACTTCTGTTCCCAGCGTTTCAAATTCTGCGAAGTAACCTTCGGAGAAACTTCCTTGAGAGGCTTCCGTAGAAGTTTGCGAACACGCGCCCGATACTTTGATGTTGACGGCTTTTGAGGTTCCTTCTTTTCCGGCATTGTTTGTTGCCTTGGCTGTCAGTGCATAACGACCGGCTTCAAGCGACGACCAACTAATACTGTATGGTGCCGTATTATCTGTGCCTATCCAATTCCCGTTTTGATAAAAATCGACTTTTTGGACGCCTCCTCCATCATTATCAACAACTGTTGCCGTAATTGTAATTTCTTCTCCAATCGAAAATTCCGTATCGCTTTCCGGCGAAATAATAGAAACAACGGGAAGCGGATTGCCGGCCTTACCGAAAGCCATCTTCCGGGCGGGAACATTTAATTCATATCCCGTTGAAAACGTAACCGTGAGCAGGCTGTTGGTATAATTTTGCGCTACGTAGGTTATCACGCCATTCTGAATAAACGCAGCGGCAACCGGATAATCTGACGTAATGCTTGCGTCAACTTCCCCCAACGCATTCATGGCATGCAGCCAATAATAAGTCTGCGCATCGGAAATTCCAAATTTAAGCGAGCGATCCGGATAAGAATCGTATAATTTGATCGCTTTAGCAGCATCAATAAATGATAAATATTCCCACATCACATCGTGCCACAGATTATCGTTGGCTTGATTTTGCAAGATACTCGTATTCCGTTCAATCTCATTCCATAATTTAGCGGCATATTCGGTATTGTGTCCTAAATAGAGTGAACCTCCTGATACAGGATACAATTCAATTCCATAAGAGGCGGCAATATCATTTGTCCAAAAAGTTCCATTGTCCAAATCATTTCCCCAAACGCGCGAAACGAGGCGGTATTGCTGCGTGGATGGAAAATTGCGGTCGTACATGTCGAACCAGTATTCTTCAATAGCTGTTTGTTCGGTTGTGTACAGATAGATGCCCAAGTCGCGTATCGCCCGATTATCGGTTACGCTTCCCCAATGAATGAGCGACGAATTAAATTGCATACTTTCGGATGTTGATTCCTGGTCATTTCCTTGAGGGAAAGTGGCGAATCCGTTTGCCCAGCTATGTCCGGCGTACGGACTGAAATTCCTCATAAAGGGGAAGAGCGGGTCGTTTCTATCCGTATTTGCCGCATCGCGCACCAGTAAGTTTATCATCGGTCCCCAATGATCCGCCCAACCGGGTTGATATTGTTCGACAAATGCGGCGGCATGGATAAAGTAGCCCCAATGAAAATGATGGTCGTTCAAATTGTTGTCCTGGCCGTGTCCTGCCGGATAACCCAACAACGCCGACCAGGTTGTGTTATAATAAAAAACAAAGGCCACTTCTTCGCTTTCGGCTGTCAACCAATCTTCGAGGCGTTCTTTTATCGTTGCCAATATTTTGTTGCGCGCCGTAGTATTACCCGTTTCATCGGCAATTCTTGCCGTTTGAATCAGGCGGTTCATAACCTGTCCTTCATTGTAGGAGTCAGTCCATGTTGCGAGTATTTCGTCTTCAAGTGTAGCAATTTTGCCGGCTAATTGGTCGGCGTCGAATCCGACGCTTTGCGCATGGACATAGGGTAGCGTTGGTAAAATGCCGTGAAAGGTATTTTCTACGCTAAAATAGTTGCCTGCCAGTGTTTTTATCTCTCCCCGAACAGAGGGATAAGTGTATTTGTCGGGAATAGGCGAATCGGGTGCAAGGTTCGCCCATTGGTGCGGATACAAGCCAAGCAGCACGTTTGCTTCCGTTCCTTCTTTTACCTCGGTTTGTACGGCAAAATCGGTTCTTACAACAGCCGTGTTTTCATCATAACTCCATGTAGCAGTTGTATTTACTGGAAAAACGTAGGCATATTTTTTGTATTCATTGGCTACGCTTGCAACATTGGTCGCTGTAAGTGGAATAAAAGCCATCGACCAATAGTTCTTACCATTCAATGTGGAGGTATATACACCCGAACTTCCTGTCCATGTACTGCCTTGGGGCGCATAAACGGCAAAGCTGGCGCCATTTTTTGCGTTGGCGATAATCAGCATTTCATTATTTATGGTAGCATTTCCCGAAGTAATTCTTACTTGCGCTACATCACTTGTTTTTTTTGTAAAATAAAGAAATGGCATGCCGCTGCCTGCCGTGGCGCTAAATTCGTGCGCGGCGTCTTTCCAGTTCATCGTTACCGTCCAGTCGGAATAATCCGAAACGGTAGCCTGGCCGGCCGACAGCCCCACAACGCCCATTGTAACCGGCAACAAATCGTCAATCACTCCGCGCGGAATGTAACTTACCACCAAACCGCTGTTAACGGTTTTAAGCGTATATGGATGCGAAAAAAGGTTATCCGCATGTTTTTCTTTTATTAGCTTCGACCACCAGTCGTTTGTAGGTACGGGTTTGCCGAGCGCCGTTCCGCTCAATTGAGGTGTACCCGAAGGTTCGCTGTTACGTCCGGCGGCATCTTTGCCTGGCAATGTTTTTGTGTAACTGCCGCTACCCACAGGCACAATTTGGGCGCTTATGGATAAACAAAACAATAAGTTCAGCAATAATAATACTTGTTTTAATCCCATTTTCATAAAATATTTGTAATTATCTTTTTCATGTGTTACTATTTTTTATTTGCCACGAATTATCACGAATAAAATTCGTGATAATTCGTGGCTTGGATTAATCATTATCCGCTAATTAAAAGTTCTTCCTGCTTTTGCCCCAGCAAATAAAAACACGCATAAGCGCCTGCCAGCAACAACATCAAATAAACGCCATCACCTACAGGGATTTTCATTATACCTTTCGCCTCTTCATCGCCTGCTCTGTTACCACCCTGTGTATCCTCGCCATCGCCACGCAGGGATGCGTTCTCGTTTGATTGCACCGAACTTTTCAACCATTTTTCGGCTTTGTCTTGCATTTGAGACTGAAACTGAGCGGAAATCGACCCACACAGACCGATCGTTATCAAAAATATAAATATCCGTTTCATAATAAATTTAATTTTACCTGTTTACTGTTTTTATCGTATCCGCTTTGCCGGAAGCATGAATTTTTTTCACAATATACAGACTGTTCTTAATCGGACATTGAACCTTTTGTCCTTGCAGGTTATAATATTCCGTGCCGACAACCGGATCGTTCCAGTGCAACTGTTCCAAAGCGGTTACATTATCAATATTTAAAGACGCTTTCAATGAGTTTTGAGCAACTCCGTTAGCTACAACAAACGATTCGAAGGGTTTAACTGTTGTCGTCCCTGATGTAAGCAACTCAAAACTGTCGCTTCCGTCGTAGATGTAATATTTGTCTGTGGCGCTTAACGTCAGGTTGCTCACCGATGGGTTGGCTACCAGGTAATAACGATTGCTTTCCGAAAGAGCAAGAACTGCATCCAAATCATTTTCGGTAATATTTTTCAATATTACTCCCTCGTCCGAAGTGAATATTACTTCCACATCCTCAAAATCATCGGGGAATTGAACGATATATCCTATGCCCGCCTCCATTGTTTGGCTATCATTGAAAGCTTCACCGCTGTAGTCTTTTACCCAAAAATCACCGTAAGTGCCATTCCAAATATACAAATCGGGGTTTTCTTCAAAGTCTCCCCAATAGCTCTCCGGAGCAAACGGGAAACCGACAGCATACCACTGCTTGGGAATAAAGGTTTTCTTGTATTTTACCACACCGTTTACTGTCAATCCGGAGGAATTAATATCGGTCAACTGTCCGTCCGATTCAAAAATAATGTCACCGTAACCAGAGGTATAACCGGTTGCCGAACAGATCGTATTGACGATAAAAATCGCCCGGTTATCGGTAGTGAAAGAAACCCGGGTTGAGTTTGTCGATATATTACCTGCGTCGTCTTGCGCATATATTGTCAAATTGTAAGTGGTTGAAGGAGATAAACCGTTTATCGTGGCATTTCCTTCTTCATCCGTCATTAATAACCTGTCGGCAATGTCATTGTCGAGATCGTTTGCCACAAAGCGCGTAACCGGATTGGTGACGTTGTCGGTAGCCGTCAAAGCCAAAACAGCCGAGTCGTAAGAAGGATCGCCTATTACGGCTGCCGTTCCCATCACAGGAGCAACCTCATCAGCCGTCGCACCGCATTGTCCTACAATGTAATAAATAATGTTAGGATCGGTCAATGCTATGCTTTCGGACGTCATTTCGTTTCCGCCCATTCCACTCACCTTGTACAAAAAACGGACGCCAATCGTAGCGCCGAACGCTAATCCGGTTTGGGTATAGATAGCCGATTTGCTGTCCGACGCTATTGTCATTGGATAACTACCCGAA
>JAIRLY010000225.1 GCA_031259075.1 Dysgonamonadaceae bacterium
TTGATGATTAAAAGTCATTCGATTATCTGGATAGTCTTTCTGGCGGTTTATGGCGTAGACGTCATTTGCACCATTCTGCATCGTATCTATTTGAAACAAAACATTTTTGAAGCACACCGCCTTCATTTTTACCAAATCCTGTCGAATGAAAAAGGCGTTTCTCACCTGAAAATTTCTTTCCTTTACGCACTTGTTCAAGGCGTTATTTGCAGTATCATTATTTATTCTTACCATTATTTCAAATCGTGGGAATGGATAATCGCTGTCTTTATTATTCTGATTTTGTCATTTATTTACCTGTTGAAATTCAGGTATATTCCAAAAAATTAGAAATTGAAATTCCCTATCACTATATAGCGATGAAAAATTTATAACTTATTAAGATATTAGATTAAAGGGCAAAGGCGCGAAAGGACTTGACTGCCCATTAGAACATGGATAACACGGATTTTTAAATAATTATTTTTACGCTTTCGTGCTTTCACGCCACCTGTAAAATCATTACAAATTATTTATTTCACATCCATAAAGAACAACCTTTAAAATCCGAAATCCAATTCATTCGTATCAATTTGTTCCACTTCTTCTTGAGGTGGTTTTTGTGCTTTTTTGTGCACTTCATTTGCTAAAATATTGATTGCTTTAATCGGTCGCACCGGACAAATCGATTCGCATCCGCCGCAACCAATACACAGTTCTTCATACACATGTGGCAACGTTAAACCATCTTTGTAAATCTCCATTTTAACAGCTTGTACGGGGCAATGTTCCGAACAAGCGCCGCACGATGTATTTTCCGTAAATACGATGCACTTGTTTTTATCAAATTGGGCGACGCCGATTTGAGTCGTTTTCTTTTCTTCTTCTGTTAAAAATTGAATGGCTTCATTAGGACATATCTTAGAACAAATGGTACAATTATAGTTACAAAAAGCCATTTCGTAAAATACCAAATGCGGTTTGAAAGCATATTCCAATCCAAAATTAAATCCTGCCGGTTTAAGGATCTGCTGAGGACAATGGGTGATGCACAAATGGCAAGCAGTACATTTTTCTTTGAAATGCGTTAAACTTACAGAGCCTGGAGGCGTGATCGGAAGCAATTTGGTAACATCTATTTCTTTCCTTCCTTTTCCCCATGCCGGAATGAAAGGAACGGTCGTTGCTACAGCAGTCGAAGTAAGAAGAAACGAACGGCGGGTCATTCCTGTACTTTCTTCTGTAATCCGTTTTTTGTAAAACCTGTACCCAATGGCTTTTTGCTTATTACACCGTTCCAAGCAGTTAAAACAATCGACACACCGGGACAAATCAACGAATTGTTCTTTGCTGTTGATACATTCCGATTTGCAAGATTTTTCGCATAATCCACAGTGATTACACTTGGATTCATCAATACTGACGCGAAAAATAGCATATTTGGAAAAAAATCCCAATAAAGAACCTACCGGACAAATCGCATTGCAAAACAATCGTCCTCGTAAAAAGGATAAGATGCCAACGGTTAGTAATGCAACTGAAGCAATCAAAAAAGATGCTATAGTGACCGTATAAATCGTAACATAGTAAAAATGATACTGATTGAACTGCAAAGCAATCCAATTCAACAAGTTGTTTCCTTCCATAACTGCCGGACGGAAAATATTAACCGCTATGCGTCCGAAATTGCTGTAAGGGTCTAAAAAAAGGAGAGGAGTTGTAATTCCGAAAATTAAAAAAATCACACAAACGGTTAATAATGTATAGCGAACTTTATTATACGGTTTATGATAATGATACCAACGTTTCTTTTTGTTTTTCTTTTTTCCTCTTTGGGCAAATCTTGAAATAATATCCTGAAAAACACCTAATGGACAGATTACCGAACAATAAATTCGCCCAAATAAAAAAGTAAAGATTATCAATCCGATAATAAAACCGAAGTGTCCTGCCAGAAATGCCGGAATAAACTGTATTTTCGGAAAGAAACGAAAAACATTCGGCGTAATTCCTGCAAAATCACAGAAAAATAAGAGGATGGGAAAGAAAAACAACAATGCAAGTACAACGCGAACAATTTTTAAAGCATTGAATTTCATGAGGATGTGTTTACGTTGTGAATAAAATGAAAGGAATGTCATTTTGTGTAATTTACAACTTAATTCGTTTAACGGTTAATTGATCTATTTGTTGCGTCCCTAATTTTAGCTTTTCACCGTGAGCGATATGTCCCACTTCTTTGATGTCCATTTTTTCTACCTGATTAAAAAGTCCGATCGCAGCTGTGTCGGCGGCAACGATATTAGGAGAAACAATAATCGTTTTCAAAAGCGAAGTATCTGAAACCGAACGGCCTTGCGGCCCATTTTTACGCATACACCGGTATGCGTCAATAATATTCAAAACCGGTTTTTTACTCCAAGTACACGAATCGGCAATACATTGCTGTAAATCATTGGAATGAAAATATCCTCTATCCCAAACAATTCCCATGTAGTTTTTCATGGCGATAGACATCTTGGCGCCTCCATGATTTTTTAAAACAGGAACATTAAACCACACATCGGCCTCTAATAATGCTTGGTGAATTTTGGTTGCTTTCAATTTCAAGCCTTTCGAAAGTGTTACATTTTTATAATAAACTTCATCATTACCGGGAAGAACGGTTGCTCCGGCTTCTTTAGCCGCCTTTTCAATTCCGGAATTTTGATAACATTTTTGCCAGTTGTCGCAAGTATGATCGAATACGGTTACCTTTTTTGCGCCTGCCTGGATGCATTGCTTTACCAATTCTCCAATCAAATCCGGATTTGTATTCGCTGCAAATTCCGGTTTTTTATCCCAACCGATATTCGGTTTTATCACTACCGTTTGACCTTTTTTGACGTATTTTCCAATACCGCCCATTTCTTTCAATGCTCGTTGAAGCAATTGAACCGGTTCTCCGCCCATGACGGCTACCATATCCGGAGCCGATTCCACCATGATTTGATTGGTATGAATAGCTGCGGATAACTTATTGAATGTTAACGCAGCCATGCTCATTGCAGCAGTTGCTTTTAAAAAGTCGCGACGTTCCATGTTATTTATTTTATATTTATATGCTTCTAAAGAAATGTTTTACAAAGTTAATGTTTTAGGTATTAAAAAATATGAATATATTGTTAAAACAATCAAAATGGAACAATTTTTATACGTTTATGTTCTTTTTTTTAAGACTGTATGAAACCCGCCGCAAATTTATATTTTTGAAGATAATTTTTGCGTCCGGGTTTCAAGTTTTGTTTCAGGCAAGACTTTGAGCAATTACGTCGCTATTGATTTTTTTTATCAAACCTTGCAAGACATTACCCGGCCCTAATTCTGTAAAATCAGTCGCTCCGTTTGCAATCATATTCTGAACCGATTGCGTCCATTTTACCGGAGCGGTTAATTGTGAAATCAAATTGGCTTTGATTGTTTCGGGATCTGTTTCTCCTTTCGTGCTTACATTTTGATAAACAGGACATATCGGACGTTTAAATGGCGTAGAATCAATTGCTTCCGCCAATTCGGTTTTTGCCGATTCCATCAATGGAGAATGGAAAGCTCCTCCCACTTTTAGTTTTAAAGCCCGTTTAGCGCCTGCGGCCAATAATTGCTCACAAGCAAGTTCGATACCGCTTACTGTGCCGGAAATAACCACTTGACCCGGATAATTATAATTGGCCGGTACTACAATATCATCAATTCCGGCACATACTTCTTCTACCGTTTCATCCGGTAAGTTGAGAATCGCAGCCATTGTTCCGGGTGTTTTTTCACAGGCTTTTTGCATAGCCAAAGCTCTTTTATAAACTAATTTTAATCCGTCTTCAAACGAGATTGCACCCACAGCTACCAATGCCGAAAATTCTCCTAATGAATGTCCTGCCGTCATTTCCGGTTTAAAATTTTCAATCAATGTTTTAGCCAAAACAACAGAATGAAGAAAAATAGCCGGTTGAGTTACTTTCGTTTGACAGAGATCATCATCTGTTCCTTCAAACATTAAATCGGTAATACGGAATCCCAATAATTCATTCGCTCCTTCAAACAATTCTTTAGCTGGAGAAGATTGATTATACAAATCTAATCCCATGCCAACAAATTGAGCTCCCTGTCCGGGAAAAACATACACTTTCATCCTAAATTTTTTATATTTTTAAATTCAGGGGGCAAAGATACGTGAATTTTTTCAATTCGGAAAAAGCGCATAATGCTTTCGTATTTATGACATGTGCAACAGCGCACGAGTTTAAAGGTATTATTTCCCTCAAAAAAAGATTTAACCGTTATTTCAAGATATGTGCAAGCCTTTTTGAAAATTTAGGCTATCTTTGCAGGAATGAAACAAAATTCGAATTACATAAAATTACCGGCGGAGTGGGAACCGCAGAGCGCTGTATTGTTAACTTGGCCTCATTCCAATACAGATTGGGCGTCTGCACTGGATGAAGTTATTCTTTGTTACACCGCAATTGCGAAAGAAATTATCAAGAGAGAACGTTTAGTCATTGTCTGTCCCTGTATCGAAGAAGTAAAAACGATGTTGGGCGATGTGAATTATTCTCGGATTATATTCCGGGAGTTCCGTTCCAATGATACTTGGGCGCGCGACCATGGCCCTGTTTCGGTCTTAGTGGGCGATAATCCATACATTCTGGATTTTACGTTCAATGGTTGGGGATTAAAGTTTCCGGCCAATTACGACAATCAAATTACAAGTCAACTATACAGGAGCGGCCTATTCGGTAGCGCTGTCGGTTATCAAAACATGATGCATTTAGTTCTGGAAGGAGGAAGCATCGAAAGTGATGGCGAAGGTATCCTTATGACTACTTCCAAATGTCTTTTATCACCCAACCGAAACGAATATCAGGATGAGGCGGAAGTGGAATATTATATGAAAAGAATATTTAATATACAAAAAATATTGTGGTTGAGAAACGGTTATCTGGCTGGAGATGATACGGATAGTCATATCGACACATTGGCCCGTTTTTGTAACAAAGAAACGATCGTTTATGTGAAATGTACCGACACGAACGATGAACATTTTACGGAATTAGCATTAATGGAAAAAGAAATAAAAAGATTCCGAACATTGGAGGGTAAACCCTATCATTTGATTGAACTTCCGATGGCAGAGGCCGTTTATTGGGAGGGAGAACGTCTACCGGCAACTTATGCTAATTTCCTGATAATAAATGATGCAATATTAATGCCGGTTTATAACTCCGGTTCGGATGAAATTGCAAAAACGGCTTTACAAAAAGCGTTTCCGGACAGGGAAATCGTCGGTATAAATTGTTTGCCTTTAATAAAACAACACGGAAGTTTGCATTGCGTGACGATGCAATTTCCAGAACGTTTTTTTTAGAGTTATAAGTTATGAATAATGATATATATCCTGCACCGTGCACCGTGCACCCTTTGCCAGGCTCTCTTAAAGTAGGGCTTGTTCAACAAACCAATATTGCAGATGTTCGGAAGAATATCAACAAGTTGATTTCCAACATCCGGGATTGTGTTTCCAAAGGAGCGCAATTAGTTATCTTGCAAGAATTACATAATGGACTGTATTTCTGCCAGATAGAAGACACTCATTTATTTGATCTAAGTGAGACAATTCCCGGTACCTCTACTGATTTATTCGGTCAATTAGCCAAAGAATTAGGCATCGTTTTGGTCTTATCATTATTTGAAAAACGCGCTCCCGGCTTGTATCATAATACGGCAGTCGTTATCGAAAAAGACGGAACAATCGCAGGCAAATACCGTAAAATGCATATTCCTGATGATCCTTCTTATTACGAAAAATTCTATTTTACTCCGGGCGATTTGGGATTTCAACCCATCTCCACTTCTGTGGGAAAATTAGGTGTATTGATTTGCTGGGATCAATGGTATCCCGAAGCAGCCCGGTTGATGGCTTTGGCAGGTGCTGAAATTCTGATTTATCCCACCGCTATCGGTTGGGAATCGTTAGATACGGATGAGGAAAAAGAAAGGCAAAAAATTGCGTGGATGATCTCCCAGCAAGGACAAGCAGTTTATAACGGGTTGAATGTCATTGCAGTAAACAGGGTCGGTTGGGAAGCTGATTCTTCCGGTCAAACCGGCGGGATACAATTCTGGGGAAATAGTTTTGTGGCCGGGCCGCAAGGAGAGATTATCGCTCAAGCTTCCGATTACAAAGAAGAAAATTTAGTTGTAGCGATTAATTTGGAACGTTCGGAGGAAGTGCGCCGTTGGTGGCCGTTTCTAAGAGACCGGCGCATAGATGCCTACGGCGATATTACTAAGCGCTTTATCGAATGAAGAACTGGTTGCCGACTACCCGGAAAGAGGTAGAATTGCGAGGATGGACCGAATTGGATGTGATCCTTTTCTCCGGTGATGCGTACGTCGATCATCCGGCTTTTGGGGCGGCAGTGATCGGCAGAACATTAGAAGCCCTGGGATTGAAAGTGGCGATTGTACCTCAACCCAATTGGAGAGACGATTTGCGGGATTTCAAAAAATTAGGAAAACCCCGTCTTTATTTTGCCGTATCTGCCGGAGCAATGGATTCCATGGTTAATAAATATACGGCGAACAAACGGCTTCGTTCGGAAGATGCTTATACTCCCGATGCTCGTCCGGATATGCGTCCCGACTATCCGACGCTTGTTTATTCCAACGTGTTGAAAAAGTTGTATCCGGATGTTCCGGTAATAATCGGAGGTATTGAGGCTTCTTTGCGGCGGCTTTCCCATTACGATTATTGGCAGGATAAACTGATGCCCGGTATTCTGATCCCTTCCCAAGCGGATTTACTTGTGTATGGCGCCGGCGAAAAACCCATTTCCGATATTACTTCGGCTATCCAAAACGGCGCTCAAGTTTCCGAATTGACCTCTATCCCACAAACCGTTTTTCTCCAAAAAGAAGTGAAGAAAGAAAAGGATGATATTTTTCTTTTTTCTTACGAAGATTGCCTGAAAGATAAGAAGAAACACGCGCAAAACTTCAAATTGATCGAAGAAGAATCCAATCGAATGAAAGCCAACCGATTGGTGCAAAAAACCGGAAATGAATACCTTGTTGTCAATCCGCCTTATCTGCCTCAGACTACAGCGGAACTGGACGCCTGTTATGATTTGCCTTATACGCGGCTGCCTCATCCGAAGTATAAAAACAAACGTATTCCGGCCTACGAAATGATCCGACATTCGGTAACTCTTCATCGTGGCTGTTTTGGAGGATGCGCCTTTTGTACTATTTCGGCGCATCAAGGAAAATTTATCGTTTCCCGTTCGAAAGCATCTATTTTAAGAGAAGTAAAAGCAATCACTCAAATGCCGGACTTCAAAGGGTACTTGAGCGATTTGGGAGGCCCTTCAGCCAATATGTACGGCATGAAAGGAATCAATCCCGAAATCTGCTCTTTTTGTAAAAAGCCCTCCTGCATTTTTCCTCGTGTTTGTAAAAATCTAAACGCCGATCATCGCCCTTTATTAGATTTATATAAAGCGGTGGATAAAGTACAGGGCGTTAAGAAATCGTTTATCGGTAGCGGTGTCCGGTACGATTTGCTGGTAAATTCATACGACAATAGCGAATGGAATAAAGCAGCGCAGGATTACACGTTGGAATTGATTAAAAATCATGTCTCCGGACGATTGAAAGTAGCGCCTGAACATACCCATCCGGAAGTTCTGAATTGTATTCGTAAACCGGATTTTTCTAATTTCTACCAATTCAAAAAGATATTCGACAAAATCAATAAAGATGAATACCTCAATCAGCAATTGATCCCGTATTTTATGAGTTCTCATCCCGCTTCTACGGAAGTAGCGATGGCCGAGTTGGCCGGTATTTCCAAGAATTTGGATTTCCATTTGGAACAAATACAGGATTTTACGCCTACTCCCATGACTTTATCTACCGAAATTTTTTACACCGGCTATCATCCCTATACGCTTCAACCCGTATTTACAGCTAAAACGAGGGAAGAGAAGCTAATTCAAAGACAATATTTTTTCTGGTACAATAAAGAATATAAACAGCAAATTATACGTTCGCTCAACCGATTAAAAAGAGCGGATTTGATAAAAAAATTATATGGATAAAGAAATACACTTAACCGATCCTCAAATCGGCGATGTCTTATTCAAATACAATAGAAACGCTAAGAGATACATTATCCGTATTAAATTCGATGTTGTAATGGTAACCATTCCTTATGGCGGAAATTATAAATCGGCCGAAGCGTTTTTTCATAAAAACAAGACGGTAATTTTACAAAAAATAAATAAATTCAAATCCGGAAATCGTCCGGTAGTTCCGGATGAGCAATTGAGGCTGGAAGCCCGATTATATCTACCTAAGCAACTTGAACGATTAGCAAAAGAACACGGGTTTAAATACAATGCCGTCAGAATACAAAAGAGCAAAACCCGCTGGGGATCTTGTTCTTCCAAAGCTACAATCAATTTATCGTTATACCTGATGCTTTTACCTGCTCATCTGATCGAATATGTCTTATTGCACGAGTTGTGCCATACGGTTCAAATGGATCACAGCCCTGCTTTTTGGGCGCTTCTGGATAAACATACGAATGGAAAAGCAAGAGAGTTGAGAAGCGAACTGAAAAAACAGATTCTTCCGGTTTAATGATTGTAACTAAATTACACTTTCTCCGAACAATGTAGCTGCAGTGGCTTCTTTTATCTTCAAGCGGACTTTGTCGCCGATCCGGTGCGTATTTTTATCGAATATGACCACTTTATTTTGGGAAGTTCTTCCGAATAATTTTTCCCGGGAACGCTTGGAGAAACCTTCTACCAACACTTCCATTGTTTTACCGATATCTTCTTTGTTTCGCAGAAGAGATATTTCCAGTTGCAAAGCAATAATTTCTTTCAATCGTTTGTTTTTTATATCTTCAGGCACATCGTCCGGGATATGTTGGGCGGCATACGTTCCCGGACGTTCCGAATATTTGAACATGAAAGCGGCGTCGAAACCAACTTCCCGCATCAACGAGAGTGTTTCCTGATGGTCTTCTTCTGTTTCGGAACAAAATCCACAGAACAAATCGGTCGATATGCTTGCTTCCGGTACGATTTTTCGAATCGCGGCAATCCGTTCCAAATACCATTCGCGGGTGTATTTCCGGTTCATTGCTTTTAGTATTTTTGAACTTCCCGACTGGGCCGGTAAATGAATTTGTTTACAAATATTATTGTATTTCGCAATTATTTCCAATGTTTTATCGCTCATGTCTTTGGGATGCGAAGTGGTGAAACGGATGCGCATACAGGGAGCTTCCAATGCGGCTAATTCCAGCAAATGTGGAAAATCAATTTTTTCTTCACCTTTTATATACAGGTACGAATTTACATTTTGACCCAAGAGTGTAACTTCCCTGTATCCTTGATTTTTCAAAACCCGCAGTTCATTCAAAATGCTTTCCGGTTCGCGGCTTCTTTCCCTGCCTCTTGTATAAGGAACAATACAATATGAACAAAAATTATTACATCCACGTGTAATAGATATAAAACCGGAAATTTTTATTCCCGATAATTTAAGAGGAATTACATCTTTGTATGTTTCGGTAGTAGATAATTCGACATTGATGGCTTTTGCTCCTTTTTCTACCGTCCCGACTAAATGGGGAAGATCCAGATAAGAATCCGGTCCCACTACCAAATCGGCATGATGTTCTTGAATTAATTCCTCTTTTACCCGTTCGGCCATACATCCCAATACTCCGACAATCAAATTTTTATTTTTTCTTTTTAAAGATTGAAAATATTGAAGGCGGGATAAAACTTTTTGTTCGGCATTTTCCCGAATCGAACAGGTATTTATTAAAATCAAACCGGCCTCTTTTATTTCTTGGGTAGTTTCGAATCCATCCATTTGCATAATAGATGCTACGACTTCGCTGTCGGCTACATTCATCTGACAACCGTAGGTCTCAATGAATACTTTTTTCAGTTCGTTGTTAATCACAGATTTAGTTTCCGTTTCATCTATTTTTTTCATATTCACATTCTTTATTAAAAATACAAGTATTCATTTAACAATATTTAACTTACGAAAATAGACTTTTTTTCTTTAAAATATTTGTTTTTTAAAAAAACTCCTTTACCTTTGTATCCGAAAAACGTAAAATTTTTTCATAGTTAAGGTTTTGGTTAAATAGGTTAGGGGTGGCTGTGAAGTCATCCCTAATATTTTTAAATTATTTGTAATTGATGATTCATATTTCATATATTTTTCTTATTTTTGAGCTGCAAAATTAATCATATTTTATGGATAACTTATCAGATTATATTCCTTTAATTATAATAATCGGTTCGATTATTTATTCTGTGTTCAAAGGAACAGACAAAAAAAGGCAAGAAGAGATGGCTAAGACCATCTTACCCGGACAAAAAAGCGGGAGAGAAGTAAATCAACCGGAAGTTTTTTACGATGTGAAACCGGTTAAGAAAGAAAATAAAAGGAAAAAATTAGAGGAAATACCTCAACCGGTAGTTTCCCCAACTAAATCGAAGATTCGTTTTGAATCTGAAAAAATGATAGAAGCGGAATATGAATCCGCTGAATTAAGTTTAAATATAGAAGATGTTGATGAAGTAAAAAAAGCTTTCATCTATTCGGAAATATTCAACCGGAGAGAGAATTGAATGTCTCTATTCTAAGAAGTTGTCAGGAAATAAACAGTACATTTATTTCCTGATAACTCTTCAGGTAATGTTTTTTATTTTGGGGGTAACCAGAACAGGTAGAATTTTAATAATGTTATCTATTTTAGTTCCTCGATTATGTTTTTTTCTACCTGTTCAACCCGCTTTAGGGTTGAAAGTAATGTATTTGTTAAACTCGTCGAGGCTTATTGTATCATTATCTTTACGCGCTTCAATTTCCAACAAGTCTAAAAAGTCCTCTATCAATTGATTTTCACCATACATATCCAAGCCAACACGGACGTAACGTTTGCGCCTTGTCTTGTCTTTAGTGTACTTTATTCCTGCTATTTCACTCATAAATTTTTGTTTGTTTTTTAGTATGTATCTCTTTATGCAAACAAGGGAGTAAGCAAGTATCCCAAGCGATATAACGCCTAATGCTGCAAAAAAATAAATCACTTCCATTAAACTAACACTTTATTCCTTTTCATCAAGAAACTTTTTTCCTGTCTTTGCTGTAAAAAAATAGGCATTTTTCATAACAAATAAAAGATAATTAAGAGATAAACAAGGGAAAATAGCGATAGTTAATAACTTTTTTCTTGCCAATTCAATTTTTTATTTATACCTTTGCCAGACAAAATTGTCGAACAAAATTATTCAATAAATAGCAATATGAATAACAGTGAATTAAGTACAGAGCAAATCATTCTTAAAGCTGCCGAAGCGGAGTTTTTCGAGAAAGGGTATGGTAATACGAAAACGGTTGCCATCGCCAAACGCGCGGGCGTAGGCCATTCCATGCTACATTATTATTTCAGGACAAAAGAACAGCTGTTTCAGAAAATTTTCAAGGAAAAAGTCGGGACGATTATGCAAATGTTCGGCGGAATATTAGAAGAAAACAGACCGTTTATGGAAACCATTCGGCTTTTCGTAGAAAAACAGTTCAATTTTGTGGTACAAAATCCGAAACTGCCCCATTTTGTTTTCACCGAAATAATATCGAATGAGGTAAACCGGAAGTGGGCTATCGAAACG
>JAIRLY010000239.1 GCA_031259075.1 Dysgonamonadaceae bacterium
TATTTGCCAGCGTTTTTTGTATATCAGCGCCACTTTTTCGGCGGCCAGCTCAAAATTATTGCTTATAAACTCTAATAATCGCCGGTTTTCGGCATCCCAATACGCAATTTGGCGGCTTCGGTGGTTTAATCCCTAACATTTCCCTCCAATACGTAATATTACCTTAAATCCGCAACCAAGAGTTACAAATAAAAAGACAAAGTAATAATTTTACATTACGGCAAAAGCGGTGAATTAAAACACCGAAGCCGCCGAATTGCGTATTGGGATACCGAAAACCGGCGATTATTAGAGTTTATAACCAATAATTTTGAGCTGGTCGCCGAAAAAGTGGCGCTGATATACAAAAAACGCTGGCAAATAGAGTTGTTGTTCAAGCAACTGAAACAGAATTTTCCGCTGAAATACTTTTTAGGCGACAATCAGAATACCATTGAGATACAAATTATGTTCGCAAAAAGAAAAATCCGAGTGGAGTGGTCAATACACTTTTAGAATCATCAGGTTATAAATAGGAGCAAGAATCAAAAATGAATTGGATACAGTTAAACAAACAAAAATTTATCTAAGGTTTTTGCCAAAAATATTCAGGATCATGTACTGTAATTTCCGTTATACCTTCGTTTGAATGTTCATAAGCAACAGGAATAAGCGAAATATATGTTTCCTGATTATTTCTGTATCTGCTTTCGGCATTGAACTTACTAATGAGTGGACACTGCAAACGATAAAGATTTTTAGCCATGTATGAATCAATATATTTTTCTTTTGTTTGTGGATTTAGATTGTTCCAGTTGGCGTCGTTATTAATAAAAAGAGGTTTGTCGTTTATCAATCTTTCGCGAACTTCTTCTATGCTCAATAAATTGTCATTTTCATCTTTCACATACGCATTAAAAGTAGGATCCATCCACAACCATTTTTGCAATGTATTTGAATAAACACAGTTGATAACATGACAATCAGGGTCTTTTTGGTTTTTAGGAAGACAGGTTACATAGCGCGATTTAAAACCCATAGCAAGATAACATTCGTTTAGGACAATTGCCAGCCCGCGGCAATTTATTCCTTTTCCTGTTGATTTGTGATAATTGTAAAAATCAATTGCATCAAATTCGCACAAAGCATAATTACTGCCATCATGTTCTATTGTATTATGTACCCAGATCATTAAATTTATTATTTGTGAAATTTCATCGCCTTTCCCAGCAATAGAATCCAGATTGAAAAAACTTCTCACATCTTTCAGTCGTCCATTATTTACATTTTCGTATTCAAAACGGGGTAACTTTGTGGCGTCGGCTTGTTCGTATTTCCCTGCCTGTTTGAGAAGATATATATAATCGCCCTGTTCTTTTATACTTTGCATCAATTCTACAAATCGCTTGTCGTTACGAATATTATCTAAGTCCGAATCATTTTTTGCATGGGAATAATCTGTATAACCCCAATCTTTGACAGACTTTTCAAACATATCAACAGCCTCCTTTTTCTTGTTTTGCAAAGAATAGACACAAGCAAGATTATAGTAATTGCTTGCTTGAAAAAAATTATATTCTTCCTGATCTTCATCGGATAAACGGGAAAATAATGTAGTTGCTTCATTTAGCAATTTTTCAAGCGATTCATAATTTTTGTTTTTGAAATTTTCCGAAATAGATTTGTTGAGCGGGAACATTTTGTCCATAAACTCGTTTGCGGCTAAAGTTTGTGTAAGTACAACGCTTATAATGCCCACAAAAAACACCAAAATAAAAATGACTTTTCTCATGTTAGGTATAAATTTTTAAACTCAATATTAAGAATGCAAAAATACAAAAAATCAAGACTACTCATCCACTTTGTTCAGACAAAAAACATTTCTCGAAAAAGAATTATTGCCACATTGTTGCATTATTAGATTTTTTATTGTATCTTTGTTGCATTAAAAAAATAATAGATTTTATGAATAGAAAAACGAGAAATACGAAGACCAAAGAAATGGTAATGAGTACATTGAGCAATTCTGATTCGGCTCTTTGTCACGAGGACATCGACAAGAAATTGTCTGGAAAAATAGACAGAGTAACTATTTATCGCATATTGCAAGGTTTTTGCAATGAAGGTAAAATACACAAAATTTCAGGCGATAACGGTAAAACTTATTACGCTTTATGTGATAACTGTTCCGCGGGAAATCATCATGATAATCATATACATTTTCGCTGTATGAGTTGTGAAACAGTTTCGTGTATAAACGAAACTACAGTAACACCTAAACTTCCCAAAGGATACAGTGTTTCAGGATTTTCATTGTTGATTTTTGGTTATTGTCCCAATTGTTTAACCTGCTAAATTGAATGAGATGAAAAAATTAAGTGAAATAAAAAAGCAAGGATTGATCATCTTTCTTTTTTTAGCGCAATTCATTGTTCATGCTCAATATCAAGTTCAGGTATTGGATAATGAAACAAAACAGCCGGTAACTTATGCCGAAGTTTATTTTCCTGATTTAAAAACAAGTACAATAACCGGTACAGATGGTAATTTTTTGATAAAAACAAAAAGTTCGTCGGTTTTGGTACAAATTTCCTGCGTAGGATATAAAACTTTTTTGGGAATGATTTCGCTTGAACCTAATCTAATACTTTATTTGACGCCTTCTCTGCATAATTTGCAGGAAGTAGTGATTTCGGCAAATAATTCAAAACTTCAAGGCGAAAATGTTGCAAACGTGGAAAAATTGAATCTGAAAAATAATTCTGAATTACAGGGTATGTCCTTGTCGCAAAAATTGTCTGCTGTGGCAGGTATTGACAATTTCAGTACAGGTACAGGTATTGGCAAACCTGTAATTCGGGGATTAAGCGGTAATCGGATAGCTGTTTTTTCGCAGGGAATTAGAATTGAAAATCAACAGTGGGGCGATGAACATGGTTTGGGACTGGATGAAAATGGTTATGAACAAATTGAAATAATTAAAGGTCCGGCGTCGCTGCTGTATGGAAGCGATGCTTTGGGTGGCGTACTGTACTTTACCGATGAACGTTATGCAAAGGAAAACAGTATCGAAGCCGATATTCATTCCGAATACAACAGTAATACAAACGGATGGAGAAATACAGGTGCATTCAAGTTGTCGAAAAATCATCTGCATTGGAATGTCTTTGGCGGATATACTACCCACAAAGATTACAAAGGCGGGGACAATGCCCTTGTGGAAAACAGTTGTTTTCGTACCGCCGACTTTAAAACAACTTTCGGATATACAGGACAAAATTTCACATCTTCATTAAAATACAGTTTTCTTAATGAACAATACGGTTTGACGGAAGCGGAAGAAGAAACAAATGACACTACCGAAAACCTAACTGAGAATACAACTTACACAAGTAAGCGAAAACCGGATTTTCCGTATCAGGATTTGACTACTCATTTAGTCAGTTCCGAAAATACTTTCTTTTTTAAAAACACTTCCAAACTGAAAATTGATATTGGTTATGTTTTCAATAATCGAAAAGAATACGAAGAAGAAACCGAAGACGGTAGCGCCATGCTTGATATGAATTTGGGAACATTGTCCTATAATGCAAAATGGTATTCCCCTGTTTGGAAAGAGCATTGGGCGCTGATTGTTGGCATTCAGGGCTTGTATCAAACAAATACCAATCACGGGGAAGAGCTTTTAATCCCGGATGCAACGACCTTTGATGCAGGATTGTTTGCCATGTCGGACTATTATTATTCGGAAAAATCTTACTGGCAAATCGGATTGCGTTTTGACGGACGTCACATTAAAAGTAAAGAACACGGTACAGAAAGCGAAGAGGGTTATTTTCCAAAATTTTCAAAACCCTATACGGCTTTCAATTTCTCTACGGGAATTTATCAACAATTACCTAAACAATTTTCGTTACGGATTAATCTTTCATCGGGATACAGGTCGCCTAATATGTTTGAGTTGCTAAGCGATGGCATTCACGAAGGTACAAATCGTTATGAAATTGGAAATACTGCCCTGAAAACAGAAAACAGTTATCAAGCAGATGTTTCTGTTGGATACAACAGCGAACATGTTGAGGTTTTTCTTAATCCTTATTTCAACTATATCCGACATTACATCTACCTGCAACCCACAAATGAAACTATTGAAGATGTTTTTGTTTACCATTATATTCAGGATGATGCTTATCTGTATGGCGGCGAGGCGGGTTTT
>JAIRLY010000243.1 GCA_031259075.1 Dysgonamonadaceae bacterium
AAAGCATATATGCATTACGAAAAAATGCAAAAATTGTACAAACAAATTGATAATTTAGGATACGAAGAATTTCCTGATGAACTTTATGAGAAATGGTTGGATCACATTGCAAAGCAAAAAAATAAAGCAGAACAGCAGAAATCATTTTTGATGGATGAAATTAAATAATTAAAAACAAAAATATATACATAAATATCTCTAATCTGTAACTTCTTACAAACGTTTTCAGCCGCATGTTTCCCGTATTCGTGCAAATCAGATTTTTCATGTGTATTTCGTATGTCAATTTTGCATTACATTTTTATTGATTTGAATGTAATTTGAAAATTTGATGCTATCTTTGTAATAAATATTTTACCTTAAATGATTTATATCTCTTGGTAATTACACTGTTAATTTAATTATTATGGCAAAACAAAAAAAGAAGAAAAAAAGCAATTCACAGAACTTATGGCACGACGAAAGATTTAGATTTATTGTTGGAGTTGCTTTTGTATTAATATCAATATTTTTGATATTTTCAATCGTATCTCACTTTTTTTCGTGGAAAAACGACCAAAACATGGCTGCTGCCGATACAGCAATACAAACTGAAAACAGCGGCGGCAATTCGGGATTGAAAATTGCAAGTTTCATCGTCGATAAAGGTTTTGGCTTTGCAGCCATAGGCGTATCGTTTTTTATAGCAATATCAGGTTTGTGTCTGCTTAAAATTCGCGGAATTCCTTTTTTCAAAACTCTGTTTGTAATTGCATTATCTACAATTATTGCATCCATTCTGTTAGGATTTATCGACAATATGCTGCAAACAAAAATTCTTGCCAAAGGAATGGGCGGAGCGCACGGACATTTTGTGAGCGACTGGCTGCAAAAAAATACGGGAATTACAGGCACCGTTCTTCTTTTGATTTTTGCGATTGTGATGCTTGCGATTTTTATAAATAAAAATACAATTTCGATGCTCGAACGCATGTTTATCAGGTTTGCGCATATTTTCAAACGCAAAAAAAGGCAGAATATTATTATTGAAAATGCTAAAAAAGAAGAATATAAATCGGACATTGAAACGGAAGAAGAAGACGATTCAAACGAAGAAGAGGAATATATTGAAAACGAAAATAACAATAAGAGGAAACATAATTTTCCAACTGATATTGAAATAAATAAACCCGAAGAAGACGAATTTTTAAACCCTGACGAAATTCCAAATACTCTTTACGACCCGACTCTTGATTTATCGACATACAAACTGCCTCCTGTTGATTTGCTTGATGATTATGCAGGCAAAGGCGGCGGCGAAATGACAACCGAAGAACTTGAACGAAATAAAAACAAAATTGTAGAAACTCTTTCGCATTACAAAATAGGAATAAAACGTATAATTGCAACGCCCGGACCAACAGTAACACTTTACGAAATCGTGCCGAGCGAAGGAATACGAATAGCAACAATCAAACGTCTTGAAGATGATATAGCGCTGAGTTTGTCGGCTTTAAGTTGTCGAATAATCGCTCCCATACCGGGAAAAGGAACTGTAGGTATTGAAATTCCCAACGAAAATCCTGCAATAGTACCGATGAAATCCTTGCTTTGTTCTAAAAAATTTCAGGAATCACGTTACGAATTACCTGTGGTGATGGGAAAAACAATATCAAACGAAACATTCACATTTGACCTTTGCAAAATGCCTCACTTGCTTGTTGCCGGCGCAACAGGACAGGGAAAATCCGTGGGTCTGAACGCCATAATAACTTCGCTGCTTTATAAAAAACATCCATCACAACTCAAATTTGTAATGGTTGACCCCAAAAAAGTAGAACTTACATTATATTCGAAACTCGAACATCATTTTTTGGCAAAAATGCCGGATGCGGAAGAGTCGGTAATTACTGAAAATCAGAAAGTAATACATACTCTCAAATCACTTTGCATAGAAATGGACAGCCGATATGCATTACTTAAAGATGCACAATTACGAAATATTAAAGAATACAACGAAAGATTTATAAATCGAAAACTCAATCCTCTGAAAGGACACAAATATTTGCCGTATATAGTTGTCATTATCGACGAATTTGCCGATCTGATAATGACGGCAGGACGCGAAGTAGAAGAACCTATCGCACGCCTTGCGCAGTTGGCTCGCGCAATAGGAATACACCTTGTAATTGCAACTCAGCGTCCTACAACAAATATTATTACAGGATTGATAAAAGCGAATTTCCCTGCGCGTATTGCCTTTCGCGTTACAATGATGATTGATTCACGCACAATTTTAGACCAGCCGGGCGCAAATCAACTTGTAGGTCGCGGCGATATGCTTATTTCGACAGGCAGCGAACTTACTCGATTGCAATGCGCTCTGATTGAAACAGATGAAGTTGAAAAAATAACAACTTACATAAGCAGACAGCAAGGATATCCTACGGCATTTGAACTTCCGGAATATACAGGCGAAGAAAGCGATAAAATTGCCGATGTCGATACAAACGACCTTGACAAAATGTTTGAAGAAGCAGCGCGACTTATCGTTGCCGCACAACAAGGTTCAACATCGCTTATTCAACGAAAACTTTCGCTTGGATACAATCGCGCAGGTAGAATAATGGATCAACTTGAAGCAATGGGCATTGTAGGTCCTTACGAAGGCAGCAAAGCCCGACAGGTTTTGATTACGGATTTAACTTCACTCGACCGTATTCTGAATGATTTAAAAAACAGATAAAGCATTTATTCCATTAAAATCCATGTAAAAATCGCATCTGTTTTTACAGAAATATTAAAAAAATTTGTTCCATACAAAAGAAATATATAATTTTGCAACAATAAATATTTTTTACGGAAAATGGATGACAGTTCACACAAAAACAAAATCACAATAGCAGCTATCAACAATAGCCCTGACACTGTGTTCAGACTGATTGATGTCAGTATGCTTACAAGCGAAGATAATTTCAATTCGATAAATCAAAAATTAAATTATTACGTTCGCACCGGTAAAATATTATGTCTTCGCAGAGGAATATATTCAAAATTAAAATATTCGTGCGAAGAAGTTGCAAACAAAATATATACGCCTTCATATGTTTCATTAGAATACGTTCTTGTAAAAAACGGAATTATATCACAAGACAGTGAAACTTTGACATCTGCATGTTATTTATCTCGACAGATAAAGATTAATGATCAAACATTTTCATATCATAAGTTCAAAAGAGAACTGCTGGTTAACCTTTTAGGTGTACAAAGAATTGACAGCGTTAATATTGCAAATCCCGAGAGAGCATTTTTGGATTTACTGTATTTGAATAAAGAATACGATTTCAATAATCTTGATAAACTCAACAGAACGGTTATTAACCAAATATTGCCGATATACAAATCAAACAAACTGTCCAGTCTAATTAAAAAACTATTAAAAAATGACTGATATAAACAACTATAGATATTTAATCATACAAATATTAAAAAATATTTATTCTGATATTGAATTGTCTAATTATCTTGGACTTAAAGGCGAAACGGCATTAATGCTGTTTTATGATTTGCCGCGCTGCCCGATTGATTTGGATTTTAACTTAATCGACCACAGCAAAGAAAAACTTGTTCTTGATAAAATAAAAAATATTTTGAAAAAACACGGAAATATTTTTGATTTGGCAATTATATTTTTCGGACAGACAATAACACTGAGTTACGGCGCAGGCGGCAGAAGAGCAAAAATAGAAATATCAAAACAGGAATCCGGCAATCATTATGAAATAAAAAATCTTTTGGGAATCAGTATGCGGGTGATGACAATTAACGACATGTTTGCACACAGGTTATGTGATTTGACGGATTCAAGCGCCGTATTTAACAGAAGTGTTTTTGACGTGTGGTTTCTGCTGAACAGAAATATTGAAATCAATAAATTTATTATTGAAACAAGAACACGAATGAATTTAAACGATTATTTGCAAAAATGTATAAACAAACTCGAATCAATCGAGAACGATGAACTGCTTGACGGAATGGAAGAATTTGTCAGCCCGCACATGAAAAATATTATAAATACAGAATTGCTCCCCGAAACCATCAGATTACTTGACATAACAAAGACTGAATAATCGCTCCTTAATAAGCATTGAAATCATTTATTACATAAAGTCTAATAAATATTTTCAATTAAATTACAAACAGAAATGATTTGTTTCCTGTTTACATTCTGACACCAAACCTCAAACTCACTTACTCTTTGTTCCATCGATTTGACCCATCTGTTGTGTGTTACCTGTTTCCTCATTAACCACCACGCTCGTTCTATAGGATTAAGGTCGGGCGAATATGGAGGCAGGAACACAAGTTCAATCCTGTTTTTATATTTTTCAAGTATGGGCTGTAACCGTTTTGCATGATGAAAACGGACGTTGTCC
>JAIRLY010000305.1 GCA_031259075.1 Dysgonamonadaceae bacterium
GGTCGACAAGCGTATGAACATCCTCGTCCGGCTGTTCGATGCTTATTTTATAAACCGACAGGGAGTTTTTTTTATTTCCGACCGGAATTGATTCTGTCGTGGCGTTTTCATGCCTTACACTTTTGATTCCGTTAACTTCCACGTCGGAAAGATCGAATATGTGACTTGTCTTATTGCCTGCCCAACAGGGAACGCCGGCGGGCGGCCCGATTGTTAACACGCTTACTTCGTAAGTCGTAGCAAATGTTTGATGCAGATTGAAACGCTGGTCTCTGAATATTTCATTCTCTGTTGACAGCGTTTTCTCTCCGGGGTAAATACCGCCTTCTATCCTGAAATTAAAGCGCCTTCCGGTAAAGATGGTATTAAAATCGTTATTACGGTGGGTATAAGATAACAAAACGGTGTCTTCCAAATCTTCGACCGGTTGTATGCAGAAACAAGCCCCGGTGGGCCCGGCCAAACCGTTTTTCAGTTCAAAGCGGTAAAGTCCGGGGGTGTTTACCGTAAAAACGGTTTCAAAAAGCGTTTTTTCTCCGATGGTAATCAGTTCGGTTATTGTTAGCGGCGTTTCAGCTTCGTTTTCGTCGATGTGTCTGGCTTCAAATCCGGTATCGCCTGAGAAAAACTGTATCCTTATTTCTTCACCAATAGCGAATCTTTGTATGTAGCAGGATTCGACGCCAAACGGGGTTTGCCATTCTTCGGGTTTGTATAAAGAAAGGCTGCTAAATTTTGAATTTGTTATTTTTACGTCCATTTTGCCGGAAACTGCTTTGGGGCAAAGGTCTGTAAAAGATTATTATTGTGCAAGGGGAGTAAATAACTTTTCGGGGAATGATAAATAACTTTTTAAAATGGCGTAAAAAAACCCGCTCTTTTTGGGGGAGCGGGCTGCAAGAACCGAGTTTAGATTACCAAGTTAAACGTTAAGCAAAGAAGCTGACAGTTCTTGCAGTTTAATTCCTGTTTTTTTTAATCCGTCGCAAATTTTTTCTATTTCAACGCCGGTTAAAACCGGTTGCTTCCCGTTGACTTTGTTTCCGTGAAGTCTTTGAGAAAGATAAGAGCGTGATTTCCCTAAATAATTGGCAGCTATATGGGTCAAGGATATTCCCTGCTTTTGCAATTCCAATAATTTCACCTCTACGCTCAATGCCCTTATCCGTTCTTTCATGTCACGCAAGTTATTCATAGATGTTTCCGCATCATCATTTTTGTGTAATTCCTTCAAATACTTGACAGCTTCGTTTCTTTCTTCTTCCGATTTACACGCTTGTAACATTGATAAATCCCTTTGCACCATACTTTTTTCCATATATTTGAATTTTTAAGAGCGCCCTTTTTAGGGGAGCGCTGTCTGTTTACTGTTTTTCCAAATCTTCTATTTTTTGTTTTATTATGCTGATTTCGTCTAAAATGCTGTCTATGTAATCAACATAATCTTTTCGGGTGTTAAGCGGTTCCAATTCCGTATGAATACTGATAATAGTTTCGTAATCTCTTATTAACCGCTTTAACTCGTTAATTTGCTCTTCTTTGCTTTTCATAATTCTTTGCTTTTTATAATTAATAATCATGTTTAACCTGGTTTACAAAAGTAATAACGTTTTCGTTATTGTGCAAGTTATTTTCTGTGTTTTACAACATAAAAACAAAATAGCGATGACTTCAAACGGTGTGTTTTTTAATCAGTATCCATTGTGTTTCTTTTTCCCTTGCCGGATCTCTTGATATTTCCTTAATAAAGCCTTCATACGTTTTTTCTTTGTAATTGATTTTGACCAGTCCGTTTATACTGTCTCCGGAGGGCAAATCCCGAATATTCCGGCTGGCAAAATCGTAATTAATTGCGTCAAAAAGTTTTGTTTCTTCAGGAATTGTGTAATCGCTGTCCAGCCTTTCCCCGTCGATTACGATGTCTTTGTTTGCATCGCTTGCGGTAAATTTAAGATGGTTGACGCTTGCGCCCGGCAATCCGGCATTCAGTTTAAGCAGTTCGAAGGGATTGTATTTGGCATTGAAAAGCGTGTCTAATATGTCTTGCGGGATTTTTCTGTTTTCATCAATTGTTCTCGGATCGGTTATTGTTTGGTATGCCGTATTGTAAATTCCTCCGTTTTTCTTTACGTTTACAATGAACAAATCATTATCGGATTTGTTGTCGGTGGTGTCTTTTCCCCGTTCCTGCGCCAGAAACTCTATTCCGTAACAGTCGGCCCGGTAGGGTGAAATGAGTTCCAATTCTTTGGCGTTTCCGGTATAATCGGTTGTGTAATCGTGCTGCCCGTTAAATTCGAGGCGTCCGTTTGTGTTTTCATATTCTTTTTTACTGTATCCGATTTTCAAACCGGAAAACAGGTAATCTTTGTCTATGCTTATTTTTAAATCGGCGCAGTCTTCCTCCGTTAATTCGATTGCTGTCAGGTTTTTATTAAATGATTTTTCGCGCTTGCGGAAAATTAATTGATTCCGGTTTATAAACGGCTCGTATCCCTGCGTGGCCATCCATTCTTTGAAGTCTTTGTAAGAGGTGTGAACTTTTGCTCTGTCAAATCCGCGGATGCTCTCAGCTGCAACAAGCATGGTTAAATCCTGATCGTCCGTGTTGAAATCTTCAATTATTGCCGGATAGGGCGGATTCCCTGCATATCCTTCCGTTCCGGTGATTTTGTCCGCTAATTTTTGAAGCAGGCGAGCGGGGTTGATTGCGCTGATATTTAAGGGGTCGTGCCGTTCTATATAACTAACATTCAGTGTTCCGTTGTATTGGATGTGCGTTACCGCCTGGCTTCCACCCGGAGCGCCGGTTTCTTCGGAAGTTTTAAAGTCCATGCACAAACGAAATTCTTCATCTTTAACTGCGTCAATATCTAAAGAAGAAATGCCTATGTTAAAATGCAAGTATTTTCCGTCTCTCATATAGAAAACATTAAAATCCAAATATTCCCTGCTGGATGTTCTTTTTAGATATATCTTAAATCCGCGCGGAATTTCGTAATCGCTTTCTGTATATGTAATCATTCCTTCAATTTGGAGGCGCATTTTAAGTCCCATATTTTTTTTTGAAGTTAAAAAGGAATCTTCTTTAAGTTTTGTTACTGTTTTATATTCCAAAAGTCCTTTGACAAAAATTTCCGAATTTAATTCCGTAATACTTAAATATTCTGTCCTCCCGCTTGCAACCACTCCGTAATCGTCAGAAACAAGGAAATTTACTTCGTTATTTGTTTTTATCCTTGCGTTGTTCCATTGCGCATTTTCTTTTACATCGCTTACGGGAATATCGAAATCGACCGATTCTTTTTCCTTCAGGTGTTCGTACAAATCCGAGCGGCGGGAGTTGATTTCGATCACCGTATCGGATTGTTGGTAAGTGGAAAAATCGAGGTTGAAAACAGCGGGTTCGTTATATGTCCAGTCATTGTTGCGCAGGTAGATATACAGGTCGGCTTTGGCTTTGAAAGCATATTCTTCAAATATGGATTCGATAATTTTGTAGGATTCCAGAACGAATTTGAAGGGAAGGGTTACTTCCATGTAAACGCCGGAGGTGTCCTTGCGGCTTAAAATGACTTCGATTTCCTGCCAGTCTAAAAGCGAACCGCTTACGTCGTATATTTCCCCGTAAGCGTGCAGTTCGAACTTTAAGGGCAGGGGCATAATGTGTGATGACATGTTTTATTTGTTTTATTAATAGTTTTTAATCCAATTGTCGGCAATCTTGCGATTGCTTGAATATACCGTGTTTTTTCGGATGGCGCCAAGGCTCCGGTGGATGGCATTTAGCTTTTCGTTGTTGTTTTTCAATAAACTGCGCTGTACGTCGTCGTGCAGGATAACCGTCTCACCGCGTCCTTCGTCTTTGCGGTAAATCATAACGGGCTGCGAGGCGATGTTTTCAAAGGCTTTTTTGAAGTCGGGCAAAACCTCGGCGCCCGCCGGCAGGTCGACCAGCGTCTTTTTATCGGGGGTTTTCCATATCTTGCCGCCGGGCAAGATGACCATTTCCGCTTTGCCGCCGTCGCCTACGTAAGCCGGGCCACCGGGGTGTTCGTCCGTCCCTTTTTTGTATTCGGGTACTTTCTGGGCGGCTATCATGCCGATTTGGGCGGTGCCCAGGGCGGCTACGACTGCGGCTAAGGCAATTCCCAGCGGAGGAGGAAAAACGCCAAGGGCCGATGTTACAGCCGTTGCCGTATTGATTATAGCTTGCACGATGGACTCCGCCTTTTGCCATACGGCCTGCTTTTTCTGCATTTCCTTGCGCCGCTCGTTGTACTGTTCTTCTTTTTGCATCTGCTCAGCTTCGATCATCCTTTTGTGGGCGGCGGCTTCTTCTTCGGAAATCATTCCGGCTTCGAGGTTTTTCTCAATGGTTTTTAATTTGTCGTCGTAATATTTTTTTTCGCGGGCTTCCAAGTCGTCTATTGCTTGGAGTTGCTGCTCGTAGTACTGGTTGGCTATGTCGAGTACCTGCTCCCATATACCCATGACGGCTTGTGTACAATTGTTGGACATGAATTTGTTGAATTCTTCCTCCATCGTGGTCATTTCATCTATCGCCCTTTCATTCTGTTCTATCTGGTGATCCGCCGTTTCTTTTGCGATTTCTCTTTTTGTTTTTGCGATTTGCTCCTGTATATCTTTCTGCATATCGGCGTCTTTGACGAACAGCGATAACTGGTTTTCCAAAAAGGCAAGTTGATTGTTCAGGATAGACATGTTGGTATCGTAAATGATTTTTTCGCGTTCCTTTTGGTATTTTTTTTCAGTTTCACGGAGCTTGTTTTCATTGCCGGCATATTTTTCCATTTCCTCTCTGTATCTCTCCGAAAGACTTACCAGTGCTTTTTGCATGTTTTCCGAATACATCGCCTCTTCGATGTCCATACTTTCCTTACACTGTTCGTACAGCTTGTCAAAGTGGTCTTTGTCGATTTTTTCTACATCCGCATTGTGTTTGATCCGATCTTCCGTCCTTTTTCTATCTCCCGCAGCGGTAACGGCGTTGATTTGTTCTTCCGACACCTGATACGCCGCTTTCTCTTTTTCAAGTTCTTTTTCCCTGATTGCGTCCACGTATGCGTAATATGTTTGAAGGGCCGCCATTCGATGGTTGTAATCGTTATCTTTATCCAGATAAACAGCGCTCTCTTCCGCAGCCAGTTTTTTAAGGTTTTCTATTTCGGCCTGTATTGCCGCCTGTCTTTTTTTGGCTTCTTCGCGTTCCTTTTTTTCTCTCGCGCTTTTTTGTTTTTCGCTTTCCGTATCATCTCCGGGGCTAAATCTAATTTCGCGTGTCGACTTGGCGATTTCAATGTATTTGTCTTTGGCGTCCTTATTTATTTTTATATACTCGTCAAGTTCTTTTTTGGTCATTTCATTGAATTTTTCGCGCATCTCCTTTTCTTTGTCTGCCGCTTTCTGCGCTTCTTCCGATATGAAAGGAGAAAAACCCAAATCTATTTTGTCTATTTCGTTTTTGGATTTTTCGACGCTTTGTTTTAAAATCTCAATAAGATCCTCAAAAGGATTACGTGTTATTGTATCCCCGCCGTCCATACCGGCGCCTCTTATTACATTTTTGGTTTTTATTCCCCTGTCTTCAATGTATTTGTCCAGTTCGGTAAACACGGCGTCGATTTCTTCTTTCGTCTGGGCTGTATCTACTTTTTTTAATATATCCGATATCCCTTGAACAATCACATTTTCAGTACCTTTCAAATCCGGTTGCGAACTTAATTCTTTCCTGATTCTCTCATACAGTTTTTTTTGTTTTGTAATACTTTGTTCCTGCAACTTATTAATCGAT
>JAIRLY010000357.1 GCA_031259075.1 Dysgonamonadaceae bacterium
TGGATACACTGTATGTCAATATAACCAATATTGGCGATACAAAAATCTCGTATGCTTACCCTGAAGAATCTTTTACACAAAATATTGCTATATTGACTGTAAAAGAGATTCGTTTTGCCTCCGGCAGAATTCAGAAATTCACCGAGCCTGTCGTTGTCACAGGGGAGAAAGACTGGGAAAAAGTTATCATCAGTAACAACCCGGAATATGTTGCCGGATTTGAAGAATACGGGCCTGTTAAGGAAATGGATATGAAACCGTATGGCGTTCAGAGTGTTTTGGAAAAAAATGCGATAAAAAAAGCAAAAATCATTGCTGCCAGAAAGGGCGCCCATGTCGTATTTGTTTATTCCAATCAGTTTTCTCATTCTCCGTGGAACAACGTGACCATCTCAGGAACGGCCTACGGATATTCATCGGAATAATTTTCAAAGACGTAAAAATTGGTTTAAATTTTGTATTTTTGTATTATGAAAATTGAGTTAATGAAGGTAATCTTTTAATGAAGTGAAAATGAAAACAATTTTTATTTTATCGTTATTAACGAGTGTTATTTTCTTTTCCGCCTGCGAAGACAGAAAGGATTATTTTGCAAAAGGCGGATTCATTCCGAACGTTCTGATTTATAAAGATAACGAACTGAAACCCGCTATTAATGATTCATTAAAAATCGACAGAAACGCATCTTATTCCTATAAAGTGGAGTGCAACAGTCCGGTAGTGATGTCATCCAGGGTTGTAAACGGCGACATTTCCGTATCAATATCCGAATCAGACATTACGGTCACTTCTTCACGGAGTGGTGGGGGCAAAGTGGAAGTAATTGCCACTACAGAATTAGGGAAAACAGGAAGCTGTACGATGGAACTCTGGACATTCAATAACCTCCCGCCGGTATGCAACGTAATTGCGACCATCATTGACCCGGACTTGATAGACGTCGAAATAGATGCATCACAATCTTACGATAAGGATGCCAAATTCGGCGGTAAGATAATTGAGTACGAATTTCAAATCGACGACTTGGAAGTCATCACTACGACCAAACCTGTTATCCGGCAAATATTGAGAAACTCAGGGGTTCGTACCATAACGGCACGCTGTAAAGACGATGACAACGAATGGTCTTTACCCAAAGAAATTAAATTGAGATTATAATATGCTGACATTCATTATTTTGCATTTTTTACAGAAAATAAAATAAATAATTATTACTTATGGTAACAATTATTAAAAATGATTTGTATCTTTGCAGGGTAAGTTTGAAAGATTGAATTTTTGAAGTTTGTTTAATCTAGTAATAATTTTTATGTATTGGGATGATATACAGCAAGCCATAAGGATATACCGCCGGTTGAATATAGGAGAAGCCATAGATTACAGTAAATTCTATATCTATTCGCTCATTGCTCATTCAACAGCTATCGAAGGTTCTACGCTTACGGAATTGGAAACAAAACTTCTGCTTGAAGAAGGAATAACATCCAACGGTAAACCACTCATTCATCACTTGATGAATACCGACCTTAATAATGCCTATCAATTTGCTGTCGAACAGGCAAAGTTGAAAACGCCTGTTACCCCTGAACTGCTTATTGCTTTTAACACCCTTGTAATGAAATCTACCGGAAGCGAACATCATGCCATGGGCGGTTCCTTTGATTCGAGCAAGGGAGAGTACCGAAAATGTACAGTAACGGCAGGATATGGCGGAAAATCTTATATGAGTTATCAAAAAATACCCGCAGAGATTGAGTTGTTATGCAATGAATTGAAAAAAAGAATGTTTACTTTAAAGAAAGCAGAGGATATATATAATCTGTCTTTTGACGCTCACCTAAGTCTTGTTACCATCCATCCATGGGTTGACGGTAACGGACGAACTGCCCGATTGCTTATGAATTATATCCAATTTACTCATAATTTAATCCCTGCAAAAATTTATGCGGAAGATAAAAAACAGTATATTGCTTCGCTCATCGAATCCGGCGAAACAAAAAATAATGTTCCTTTCAGAATGTTCATGGCATCCCAATTGCTAAAAACGCTTAATGCAGAAATTCAGCAATACAGGAAAGAAGAGAAGGACCGAAAAGAACAACATCGTGGATCTTCATTACTTTTTTAATAGATATGAAAGATATAATAAGAGAAACAAATAAGCCCACGACCAAAGAAATTGAATTGTAAATACAGTCCCTGGATAAAAGGAGACAAAAATAATTATTACTTATGGGATTATTTATTAAAATAGGAAGTTGCTGTAACACAGCATTTTGTAATTTCATTTTCTCGTATGGGGTACGACTTAGGGCATTTTCGAGGACTTGATTTGTCCACCTCTGACCTGCCTTTGTCTGCATAAAACTACGCCGCAAATGTACGACCTTTTTTCGACATCACAAAATAATTTTTAAATATTTGATTTTTAACTTTTTACCTGTGGTGCAAGGTGCAAGCAATATATATAAATATTTGCTTGCACATTGCACCACAAACTCCTTCCCCCTCCCGCTTTTTTTCCTTTCCGGTCGCCTTTTGAAAAAATTTGGGGTATTTCTTTGTCTCCGCGAATTTTTTTACCCTGTTTTCCATCAAAAAATCCTATTTTTTTATCTTTCCTTACTTAATTATCTGAAATACAATCACATGAAAATATTTAGAAGTTTTTGCCTGTTTTTGCTGTTCCGGCATTGTTTTTAAAATCATAAATTGCTTGTTTTACAATTAAATATGATTTTTACTTCCGGTCAAAAACAGGCGGAATTACATTTTCTATTCTAAAGTTTAGAATTCAACTTTTCGCGACTTCCGACCTTTGCAGTAAATTTTATTCATAACAAAAATATATGGAAGTCATTACTATTGAATCGCAGGCTTTCAAGGACTTGCAGGCAAAAATCAATATGATTGCCAAGTTCGTAGCCGCCCTGCAAAGCAAAACGGAAGAACAACCGCCCGACGACGGCTGGGTGGACAGTTACGAGGTGTGTACCTTTATGAAAATCAGCAGTAAAACGCTTCAGCGTTTGCGTGCTGCCAACGAAATCAATTACTCGCAAATCCGAGGGAAAAACTTTTACCGTATCAGCGAAATAGCACGTTTGCTGAACGAAAATGTCATTCGCCGCCCGGACGAACATTTACAGGATTTAATCAAAAATCATCAGTTGTATGTTGAACAAAGACGAAATCTTAAAACGGACAAATAGCGGTTTGGAAGTATTCAGACATTATGTTTCAGGCAGTTGGCGCGTTGGTCGTAATTTTCTGAACCCACTCTACGAAGACAGTAAAGCATCCTGCAATATCTATTACGACCGCCGCAGTCAATCCTACAAAATGAAAGACTTCGGCAATGATACCTATTCCGGCGACTGTTTTGATATTGTCGGGACAATCAAGGGATTGGACTGTAACAGTTCCGGTGGTTTTGTGGAAATTCTGAAAACAATCAACCGCGACCTGTCGCTCGGCATTGACGAAAACGACGAATCTTTTATTATTTCGGTTACTGTGCCAAAAGACAAGGCCAAAAAACAACCTGAAATTTCCCCTGTTCCCACCCCGAAAAAGACAAAACCCTGTTCTTCCGTCCAACAGTCCTTTTCAGCAAAGGAAACGGAATTTTGGCGGCAATACGGCATTTTACCCGAAACATTGAAAGCGTACAAAGTTTTTTCTTTGAGGGAATTTCAGAGTGAAAACAATGAGGGGAAGCCCTTTACGCTTCGTTCATCGGACAACGGGCCTATATTTGGTTATCAGGGCAAACGGCACATTAAAATTTACCGTCCGTTTTCGGAAATCCGTTTTTTGTACGGCGGTCTTTTGCCCGAAAATTACTGTTTCGGATTGGAACAACTGCCCGCCAAAGGCGATACTTTGTTCATTACAGGCGGCGAAAAAGATGTATTGTCGCTGGTTTCGCACGGTTTTCACGCGATTTGTTTCAACTCCGAAACAAGCAATATCCCGCAAAACATTATCAGGAAACTTTCGTACCGTTTCAAGCACATCATTTTGCTTTACGACACGGATAAAACGGATTAGAAGCGTCTGCCAAACATGCCGGGCAACTCGCGGATTTGGGCGTAAAACGACTTGTTTTGCCGCTTGCGGGAACGAAACAGGAAAAGGATATTTCCGACTATTTCAAACTCGGCAATACCCACGAAAGTTTCACACAACTTTTCATGGATTTTTTAGATAACTTATACAGCGAAACAAGGGCTATTTTAAAACCCTGCGAAATTGATTTTAACAATCCGCCGGTTAAATCCGAAATGCTTATTTCGATAAACGGTGTTCCATTGGGAACGCAGGGAATGGCAGTGGGCATTTTATGTGTAGTGTGGGCCGTTTGGCGTTCCATACGGAAGGACAAACGCTTACAAAAGGGCGCCGACAGCGAGGATTATCTGTTCGGCAAAGGCGAACCCTGGT
>JAIRLY010000188.1 GCA_031259075.1 Dysgonamonadaceae bacterium
GAAAAAAATATTCAGGGAAAAACGGATAAGGAAATAGAAAAATATTATCTATCAACATGGCGAACATTCCAGATGTCCGACCATTTGCCGCTTTGGGTTGAGTTGAAGATTGACTTTAGTAATCAATATCTTGAAAGAATATATGGAAGAAGGTAAATTATTGGATAAAAAATCGTTACGTTTTCTGAAAGGGAAGAACACTGATTGGGATGAGTTGGCGAAAGATTGTATTTCATTCGCTAATTCTCATGGAGGCAACATTATAATCGGAATTGAAGATTATGATGATTTACCTCCTTTGAATCAAAAGATAGTGGATAAATCCATCCTTGAAATAATCCATAAAAGAATTTCAGAAAAATCTATTAACGTTACCATTTCTGTTACGCTTGAAATTGCTTCTAATAAAGCGGAATATATTCGCATTTATGTGCCAAGAAATGTAAACACGCTTGCTTCCACAACGGACGGAAAATATTATATCAGGATTGCCGATGTTTGTAAACCGGTAATGCCGGAAGATATTGTGCGTGTAGCCGCAGATAAAAATGCCTTCATTTGGGAAAAACTAACTTCTATGCAAGTTGAAAAATCCAAAGTAGATGAAAAGAAAAAGGCAAATTTCTTACATGACGTCCGAACTTCTCTTCGTGTAAGCGCATTTGTGAAAGAAAAATCCGATGATGAAATCCTTGATTATTATGAATTTCAAAAGGAAGGTTACTTGACAAACCTGGGTATTCTTTGGATTGGACAAAGACATGACCGTTCCTCTTTGTTACATGCCCCTGTTATTCAAATTATCAGGTATAATGAGAGAGAAGAAAAAATTTGGAAAATGATGATAGATGATTTTTATCTGAATCCCAAAGAAATAATAGAAAGCATTTTAAGAGATGTTCCGGATTGGCAGGAGAGCATGGAAATTCCGAATGGAGCATACCGTGATAATATACTTTTTTATCCTATGGAAGTGATAAGAGAAATATGCATCAATTCGTTAGTGCACAGAATATATACTGCTCGCGGAGATATTTTTATCAACATTTATCGTGACAGATTGGAAATTCGGAATCCGGGGACTTTACCTTATGGTGTAACGCCTAAAAATATTCTTTCAAAGTCAGTTAGACGAAACGAAAATCTTTCCAAAGTTTGCTTTGATCTAAATCTGATGGAAAAGGAAGGTAGCGGGTATGACATGATTTACGCCAGCCTGTTAAAAACAGGAAAATCATTACCGTATGTATATGAGGATGATGATAGCGTTACCGTTACAATTACAAAAGGGTTTGTAAATCAGAATATTGTTTTATTGATGGATAAGGCAATTGAGGAATTTTCTTTGAAACAGAAAGAAATAATTACTTTGGGACTGTTAGCTCAACAGTCTTATACGGCTACTGAATTGTCTAAACTATTGAATCAAAATGAAGAACAGGGCTTAAGAAGTTGGCTTGGACATTTACTTGAATATGACTTGGTACAGAAATCCGGTGATGGAAAAGGTACTCAATATTCTGTTAGTTCTAAATTTCGCCAATTAAATAGAGTAAAAAAAACTAATACCGGAAGAAAAATTTCAGATGCATATTTAGAAGAAATTATTTGCAAAGATATAATGGCTCATCCTAACAGTTCTGTCAGTGAAATATATGCACGTATTAATAACGAAATAAATTTATTTAAACTCAAACGAATGCTTAGGGCAATGTTGGATAGAGGAATTTTAAGTTCTGATGGGGTTCGTAAAATGATGAGGTATTCTATAAAGCAAAATATGCAAGAAAAACCATAATTTGCTTTATAAAATATACTTTATATAGGGTGTATTTTAGGCAAACAATATAATTGCAATAATGTATTCTATTTACAATAAATAACATAGCGGCATAGAGTTTATAAAGCAAAATATGCAAGAAAACTTTTATCTGCTTAAACTATTATACTAAAATCGGTGTCAAATTTTCTATTTCCCTTTCTTATTACAGAAATCAAAAACCACCTGATAATCAGCATCAAATTTCAATGCGTTGTAGTAAAATTCTATTTCCAAAAGATAATTCAACAGCGATATTTCACCTGCGTCTATGACTTTTTGCAGCTTTGGTTTGCGTGTCGGCTTGTAGCGGTTGCAAAATGTATGTGCTTGTGTGCGTTGGCTTTTTACTTCGCTAATTGTAATATTCTGTATGCTCCTCTTGCAACAATTATAAAAACGATTGCTCCAATAATCAAGTCGGGATAACCTGAATTAAGCCAATTAACCAAAAGTCCTGCAACGATAACACCTGAATTAATAATTACGTCATTGGAAGAGAAAATTATACTTGCTTGCATATGAGATTCATTGCTTTTATCTTTGGAATTATTACGTAATAACTTGACTAATATTTACTATAATATACTGATTTGCATATTGTAAAGTCATTTTTTACGTCAGTTTATTTCTCAACAATTACTTTTTGTAATATGTAAAGACAAATAACATTAGCGATAAGAGCTAAAACAGAAACGATAATCATCGTTTGAAAATCAGGCATTCTCTCAACTCCTGTAAATCGTCTGACTACTTCTACAAAACCAATTACAGCAAGAAGTATTTGAAAATATCCTGCAAATTTTGCGATGTTGTTTTTTCTCGTTATTGTTCCACCTACCGCAAATAATGCCAATCCGTAAACAATACTGTCTGCGAGCATATCCAAACTGTCTGCCACTAATCCCATTGAGTTGGAAAAAATTCCAAACAACATTTCCAATCCGAAAAACAGAAAATTGATAATAAGAACCGTCCACAACAATTTCAGAACTCCTGACCCGCAGAATATTTTATTGCTGACACATAATTATTTATGAAAAACATAGCGCAAAACATTATTGTCGCAAAAATAATGTCGGGAGTACAGTAATGTTGAAT
>JAIRLY010000190.1 GCA_031259075.1 Dysgonamonadaceae bacterium
ATTGTTTTTCTACGAAAAGCCGAATGGTTTCCATAAACGGTCTGTTTTCTTCTAATATTCCGCCGAACATTTGCATAATCGTCCCGACTTTTTCCTTGAAAATCTTCTGAAACAGCTGCTCTTTTGTCCTGAAATAATAATGTAGCATGGAATGACCTACGCCCGCGCGTTTGGCGATGGCAACCGTTTTCGTATTACCGTATCCTTTCTCGAAAAACTCCGCTTCGGCAGCTTTAAGAATGATTTGCTCTGTGCTTAATTCACTGTTATTCATGTTACTATTTTGTTGAATAGTTCTGTTAGACAATTTTGTCTGGCAAAGGTATAAATAAAAAATTGAATTGGCAAGAAAAAACAAACAAAAAAGCGGTAAAACATTGTTCTACCGCTTTTTATCAATTTTTGTCGTTTACTTGTTGAGGGGAGTTATTTCACCTCTTCAAAGTCCACATCCTTTACCTCTTTGTCTTTACCGCTCTGTCCGTTGGCATTGCCGGCATCGGAGGCGGCTCCGCCAAACGGATTGCCTGCGTTTCCAAACGGGTTGCCGGCATCTCCGAACGGGTTGCCGGTGCCGCCTTGCTGGGCGTTCATGGCATTGTACAAATCCTGAGAGGCGGACTGCCATACGGAGTTGAGCTCTGCAGTGGCGGCGTCGATGGCGGAAAGGTCTTGCGCCTTGTGCGCCTCTTTCAGCTTTCCGAGCGCCGCTTCTATGCCGTTTTCTTGTCGGCGGGCAGTTTGTTGCCTCAATGCGTATCTTCTGGTGCCCTTGTACTTTGCCGACATGTGCAGGATGCCGTTGGCGTCGACGCCTCGAACGTAACCTCAATCTGGGATGCGCCGCGCATTACCGGCGGTACACCGTCAAGGTGGAAGCGCCCGATGGTTTTGTTGTCGCGCACCATGGGGCGTTCGCCCTGCAAGCACGTGGATTTGCACCGACGGCCGGTTGTTGCTCGCGCCGCTCAGGGCTGCGGCTGCCCCACGTGGGACACGCCGGGCTGGTGCGTTTTTTTTGCCGTGCAGTGAAGTTTTTTTGCGGGCAGGGCAAGTGCCAGCACGCCGAAGGAATGGAATGGAACTTGTGGAATGGAATGATTGAGGCGTGCCTGCTCTTGCTTTGGATAAACAATGTTTTGCGGTGTGAGCGGCGAGAATGGAGCGTAGCGGAATGACCAGAGCGAAACACGGCAAAGACCGCTGGAAAGGGCGGGTAAAAAAACGAAATGGAACGATGCAAAAAACGTGACAGCCCGATTAACCCGAGCGACCCGCAGGCGAGCACAAACACTTAGCGGCGGCTGCCCCCTTTTAAAAATTCTATGAGCGTGAGCGAATGCCTTATTGGGTTTAAGGGGGCAGGAGTAGCCGCGAATGACGACCGAATGAGCGCTTGGCGGGAAAAACAAGCCGCCACGCCCGCTGTGAGCATCAAATGAAGCGTAGCGGAGTGAGCCGGAGAGCAACGGCGGAGTGTGGCGGCGGTGCTTGCAAGGGCGGCTAAAAAAATACTACCCGCAGCGCAGCGAGGGTGGAGATTTTTTCAAGCCGCTTGTCTTGCCCTTGCAAGCATGTTTTTTCCCGCCTAAGTGAATGAGGAAGGAATGCCGCTTTACCTGCGTTGTTTTGTGGGGAGGTACTTAACATGGATTTATACCTCTAAAATTTAGAAAGAATTTCCCGTAATCCCCATTTTGAGAAATAGGATATTGGGGGATTTTCAGGCAATCCCATTGTTATAGTGTCGTTTCATTGGTAAAATATGTTATTCCTTCAATGGCTGTCTGTTCGTTATTTTCTACAATAATACCAACACTATATTTTGCTCTTGTTATAGCAACATAAAATTTGGAACGGCTTGTATTTGCCAAAATCGAATTGTTGTCTTTTAACCATTTTAGAATGGGGACAGTTGGATAAATAAGAACTCTATCAAAAGTTAATCCTTTGGCTTCACCAAAATTTTTTACAGGGTATTTTTCATTTACATCTTTTGTCATACTATTTCTTAATTGAATTGGCTTATATTGTTCCAAATATTTTCCAACATCTTGCTCTTTTACGAAGAATATCCCTGTATGGACTTTTATGTCAATATTTTTTGATTTTGTTTTTGGTAAATCAGGATATAAATTATCTGCAAAATCACAAATTTCTTGTTTACATCTATAACTATCTGTCAAATCCTCAAAAGAGCAACAATTTTTTTTACATTTTTCTTGTATAAACTCTTTGATTTTTCCATAGGAATATTTGGAATGTAATTTTTCGTTATGTGTTAAATAAACGACTTGTCGGGGGTCGCCAACCAAAATAATTTCTGAATTGCAATTAAAGAATAATTTTAATATTTCCAAATCATTTCCCGCTAAATCTTGCACCTCATCAATAAAAACATGTTGATATATTTTTGAAATTCTATCTATTACTGCTCCATTTGACTTTTTATTGCATTCGACAACAAATTTTGAAAGTTTATCAGAAAAGATTTTCATTTCTTGTGTAAAATAATGCTTTTCAAAATCTTTCTTTTCTGAGTAATAAAGAGGAATTTCTTTTCCGTTCTTTTTAAATTTGCACCTAAGTCCCGACTGTTCATTAACAAGCAATAGCCCTTTTACTTTCTTTTCAAACAAAACATCATTGAAAGTTCCCTGAAAAGGCCTTATACCATGTTGCAATAAAAAAGAAAACCAAGTTTGAACGGTAACATTTTTGGGAATATATTTATTTAGTGCAATAATTTTCTTTCTGATTCCTGCCTCATTTGCTTCTGTATAGGTTGTTATTAGCACTTTTTTGTCTTTTATTTTGAGTGCTTCGTTGATAAGCCGTGTGGTTTTTCCTGACCCTGCCGCTGCAATTATCAGTCTGTTATTGCTCATTACACCAATCAATTATATTGTTAATGTAATTGGGGAAGTTAATTTGTTTATCGGTGTTAAATATTTTTAGGGCAGAATCGGTTTTGTTATTTTGCATATATTCAGAAATCTTATCTGCCGTATCGTATTCGTTGTTGTCAATTTCCAAAATCTCACATAAAGCAGTCAAATTCTCTCTATTGGCATCAACAATTTGTGGTTCTAATGTATTTAAGTTGTTGCGGTCATCGGCAAAAATCTTAATGATGACAGAGTCTTTATATAATTCATATTTTTTCTTAATTTTATTGTCATACTTGCCATCATTATCAGTAACTACTGCAACTTGTTTTTTTATTTTATTTGCAATTTCCAAAAAACGCAGAAATGAAGTTCTAACCGAAATAATATCTATGCTGTCTTCTATCGGTAATTTTTTATTTTTTACTTGATAAGCCTTTTGCACAATCAATTCATCGGAATCCCCCTCTACTAAAATTGCTTTTTCGCACAAAATCAACCGCAATGTATCGTAGCCCGACAGTTTCTTGAAAAATTGAAATGTGTCATAGGACAAATCATTTAATCGTACAGTTTTTTTATCATTGAGTAAAATAAGATTCTCAAGCCCTAATTTATTAGCAACAAAGCTATTATGGGTAGAGATTAAAATTTGTTTATCGCTGTTGTCTCGGGTAATGTCTTTTATCAATTGGTTAAGTTTCGTATGCGATAAATGATTTTCTGGTTCTTCAAACAAAATGATATTCGCTTCTTTTGCCTTTTTATGTCCCAATGCTAATTTCGTTTTGATTATACATTGTTCTCCTTTGCCAATATTGTGAAACGGAATTTCTTCTACACAAGTAATCAAACTATTTTCCCAAGCATTTTTTGAGGATAGTTCAACCGATAATTCTACTTTCTTATTGGAAATTTTTGAGGCATTTTTAATTTTTTTATTGATCGCCAAAATCGCCTCATGTTCCATAAAAGTATCTTTCATTTGTCGGTGTGCTTGCGAGATTTTTACAATTTCTTCCGATTCTAAAAAATCTTTTACTATACGAGAAATGTACACGTCAGAGCCGTTTTGTTTATTACTTGCCGAATCTATCAATGCTGATTTTATAGGAATTGATTTAGTTGTGATATTTTCATCTCTTGCAAAACTTGACCACAAAACATTATAATATTCAATAGGAAGTGTTTTAACCCCCTTTATTTTCACTAATTCTTCATACTCGCTCTGGTACTTTTCGTCAAAAGCGATTTTTAAAGTAATGCCTGTTGATTTGATTTTTTGACTATTTCCGTCTCCCTCAAACTCTGCCAAGTTTTCGCCGTCAAAATATAATTCTATTAATATTTGAGGTAATTGTTTTGTTTCATTTGTGACCTCTAAACTTCTAATATACTCTTCAACAACCTGATTGTTAAATATATATTGATTTAATTCGTTTTTCAAATATCTGCCATTATACAACCCTGTCAAGGCAAGGTGTATAGCCTCAATAATTGTGGATTTTCCAGCCTCGTTATTACCAACAAGAATATTAACGCCTTTATTCAATGTTAAATCGAATGAGCCTTTGAATATTTTAAAGTTTTCGATATGTACTTTGCTTATATTCATTATATTTAGTTTAGTTACTTGCCCGCAATGCGGGCTTTTTGCGTGATAATTGCGGGCAATGCGGGCTTACGAAAATTCATAATAAGTTCCAACGCTTGCTCCTGACATTTTTAATAAATT
>JAIRLY010000035.1 GCA_031259075.1 Dysgonamonadaceae bacterium
ATCCCAACAATTAAAATCGGTATTAATCAATAAAATATTTTAGAGTTATGAGCAACAGTGAAATATTAATCTATCAATCGCCCGACGGCATTATTAAAATAGATGTACGCCTCGAAGACGAAACAGTTTGGCTAACGCAAGAGCAAATGGGGACATTGTTCGGAAAAGGAAGAAGTACCATTACTGAACATATTATCAATATATTCAAAGAAAACGAATTGGAGGAAAACATGGTATGTCGGGAATTCCGACACACCACCCAACATGGGGCTATGGCGGGTAAAACGCAAGAAAAAAAAGTTAAATATTACAACCTTGATGTTATCATTTCCGTAGGTTATCGCGTAAAATCGCAACAGGGCACACGATTCCGTCAATGGGCGACACAACATTTGAAGGAATACATCATCAAAGGCTTTACGCTGAATGACGAACGTTTCAAAACAGGCAGTTCCATGAATTATTTCAATGAGTTGCAAGAGCGTATTCGGGAAATTCGTCTTTCAGAACGGTTCTTTTACCAGAAAATCAAAGATATATACAAAACAAGCATAGACTATAACTCAAAAGACGAAAAAACCATTTTGTTTTTCAAAGTGGTACAGAATAAATTATTATGGGCTGTTAGCCAACAAACGGCAGCAGAATTGGTTTACAGGCGAGCGGCTGCCAACCTGCCTTTATTGGGCATGTCGTCGTTCGACAAGAAAAACACAGTGGCCATTAAACAGTCGGACGTCAGCATTGCTAAAAACTATTTGACTGAAGATGAAATAAAGTTACTTGGATTGTTAGTAGAACAATATCTTGCATTTGCCGAAACCATGGCGCAGCAACATACGCCGATGTATATGAAGGATTGGATTGGACGTTTGGATATTATACTGCAACTCAACGGGCGGGAGTTATTAACCCATGCAGGTAAGATCAGCCACGAAACGGCGCTACAAAAATCAAGTGAAGAATTTGAAAAGTATAAACAGATACAAAAAACGTTGGAACGCGAACAAAACCTGAAAGAATTAGAAGAAGATATTAAACGACTAAACGATAACAAATAAATTATGTCATTCAACGAATTAAATAGTGTAGAACATTTTATCATCCAGCAATTAAGCGGAGTAAATCCGAATCATTCCAATATTGTGGCGGGGCTGCGATCGCCTTACGGATTGCAATGGCAATATCTTCCGGCAACATCGCTATTGCGCGAACAGACGGAGATTTTGCTCGAAAGCGAATTGAAAAAAGCGCTTATCCGTATCAACCCCGACATTGCCCGGCAGCCCGACCGCGCCGACGAAGTGATTTACAAACTGCGAACAATTCTATTGTCTGTCGGCAGTATCGGTTTGGTACGCGCCAACGAGGAATTTTCCAAATGGATGAAAGGCGAAATGACAGCGCCATTCGGCGAAAACTATTCGCATGTGCCTGTCCGGTTGATTGATTTCGATAATTTGAATAATAACGGCTATCAGATAGTAAATCAACTGCACGTTCGTAACCGCGAAACCAAAATACCGGATATTGTTCTGTTCGTCAACGGCATGCCCGTCGTAGTCGGCGAAGCAAAAACGCCCGTTCGTCCGGCAGTCAGCTGGTTGGACGGCGCTCACGAAATACACGGAATATACGAAAATACAATCCCCGCTCTTTTTGTTCCCAATATTTTGAATTTTGCCTGCGACGGCAAAGAATTTTATTATGACACCGTGCGTACGCCTTTGGAGTACTGGTCGCCTTGGAGAATCGACGATGATTCCAATGAATTATCACAACTAGTCGGATTAAACGAAATCGGGAAACAAATCAAAAACCTGTTGCATCCGAAAACCTTACTGGACATTTTCCGTTATTTCAGCATTTTCACGACCAATAAACGGCGACAGCGAATCAAAATTGTTTGCCGTTATCAGCAGTACGAAGGCGCCAACAGGATTGTGGAGCGGGTAAAAGAAAACAAATTGAAAAAAGGTTTGATATGGCATTTTCAAGGCTCCGGAAAGTCGCTGTTAATGCTTTTTGCCGCGTAGAAACTTCGTCGTGAACAGGCGCTGAAAAGCCCTACCGTCATTATTGTAGTGGACAGAATTGACTTGGATGCGCAAATTTCAGGAATATTCAATGCCGCCGATGTTCCGAATCTAGTAACAACCGACAGTATCAGAGAATTACATGATTATTTGGAAAAGGACGCCCGTTTTATCATCATTACGATGATACACAAATTCCGGGACGCCTACCCCGACATGAATTTGAGAGATAATATTATACTCATGGTGGATGAAGCGCATCGTACACAGGAGGGTAATTTGGGCGCACGGATGCGAGCCGCTTTGCCTAATGCCTTTCTGTTCGGTCTTACCGGAACGCCCATCAACAAAACCGACAAGAACACATTCTTTGCCTTTGGCGAGGAATCCGACGCGGGCGGATACATGAGCCGATATACCTTTCAGGATTCCATTCGCGATAACGCCACTCTTCCTCTGCACTTTGAACCCCGATTGCCGGACATTCACATTGACAAGGAACAGATTGACATTGCATTCAATGAACTGGCAAATGATTTGGATGAAGAACAAAAAGCGATTTTGACCAAAATGGCAGCCAAAATGAATGAATTTTTGAAATCGCCGCAACGCATCGCGCGTATCTGTGAGGATATTGTCGCACATTTCAGGGAAAAAGTCGAGCCGCACGGTTTTAAAGCGATGATTGTTACTCCAGACCGCGAGGCCTGCCATTTGTATAAAGTGGAATTGGACAAATTATTACCGGCAGAAACTTCCGCCGTAGTTATCTCAACTACAGCCAACGATGATTTCGATTTCAAGCAAAAATATGAATTGGATAAAGACCGTCAGGAAAAGTTGATAGAGCAATACAACAAGCCGGATTCGCCGCTCAAATTTCTGATAGTGACTGCAAAATTACTAACCGGTTTCGATGCGCCGATATTGCAAACCATGTATTTGGACAAATCGCTGAAAGACCATACGCTGTTGCAGGCTATATGCCGGACAAACCGTCTTTATCCCCAAAAGAAATTCGGTTGCATCGTTGATTATTTCGGCGTATTCGATGATACGGCTCGCGCCTTGCAATTCGACGAAGAAACCGTTAAAACTATCATATCTAATTTAAGCGAACTAAAGGGGCAACTGTCACAGGCAATGGAAAGCGCGTTGAAACATTTTTCCGGAATCGACCGGCAGCAAACCGGATTTGAAGGCTTGCAAGCAGCGCAGGAATGTATCAAAACCAACGAACAGAAAGACGCCTTTGCAAAAGACTACGTTTACCTGTCGAAAATATGGGAATCCCTTTCGCCCGAT
>JAIRLY010000200.1 GCA_031259075.1 Dysgonamonadaceae bacterium
ATAATATTCAACAAAGTATGTTTTATGTCAATAGAATACGGACACTACCCAAAAAAAGACTTAACCCAAAAATCGGCAGAAAAAACAGGCCGCTCTGAACACCCTACCCTACGGGACGGGAAGACATTCTCAACCCTTGAGCTGCAATATCCTCCCAAAAAAATGTACTTTTTTGCCAAAGCCCTAAAAAGCCATGCGCATGGTATGCAAAGAGCAAAGTCGCCATATCAATCAGGCAGAACACACTAAAAATCAAATACTTTTGAATGCTCTCTTTACGGTGGGAAAATAGGGAATCGGAAAAACTTCGGAACGATGGAAGTTTTTAATTCATGCCAACATGTCGGGTTTTTTTCTGTCGCTTTGTCGGGTTTTTCTGTCATTTTATCACGTTTTATATATGATTCTATATCGTCCGGCTCTTGCTTGGTTAGATTTTATCAACGTGTTAGATTTACTGTTTATGCTATAATACAATCATTTAAAGGCTTTCAAATTGGTTTTATTTTACATTTCTCAAATTTTCATGTTCAGTTTGGCAGGTTTTTTGCTTTGCAATGAACGATATTGTTCATTGGTAATAGATAGATAGATAGCAGAGGAAATTTATTTTCCTCTGCTTATTTTTAAATAAATTTAAAAATGTAATTTAAAATTATGAAGACAATATGTTATATAGCAGGAGGGTTAATGCTCATGGCTATCTTGAGTTTTGCTTTGGTTAGCTGTAATAAAGAGAAAACCGTTGAAAAACTTGAAGAAATCAGCGTTGATCAATCAGAGCTCACTTTCACACAAAAGGATGAAAGTAAGGAGCTTAATGTTTCATACACAGGTGAATGGCATTTCGAAGCAACCGGATTAGAAGGATATTATGGCCCGAATAAGGCTGATGTCAAAGATTTTACTATCGAACCTGCTTCAGGCAAGGAAAATACCAAAGTGACGGTAACATTGAAAAATGACTTAACCGAAAGCTATGACGTTGACTTAAAAGTGGTTACAGAAAGCAGTAGTGTCACTGTCAAATTGAAAGCGGTTGCAAATTAGACAAACGAGATGTACTGTAAAATACCGAAAATAGTCGGGTTTGTTTTACTTTTTTGCGTTTCTGTTTCGATATCTGCACAAAATTATATCGTTAGCGGATATGTACGCGACGCTGAAACGAAAGAAATTCTTATCGGGAGCAGCATTTATGAAGCAGAGAGCAAAAAAGGTTGTACTACAAATGGCTACGGATTTTACAGCTTGACATTGCCGAGGGGAAAAGGAATAATTCGTTATTCTTCCCTCGGCTATGTAAGCTGTGAAGTAGCTATAGACTTGGTGAAAGATACTGTCATTCAAGTATACTTGAGGCCAGCATTTGAAGAATTGAGCGAGGTCGTGATTAGCAGTGCTGCCAAGCTGAAAGATATGCGATTGGGAACAATAAACGTATCGGTGCAGCAGGTAAAAAATACGCCTGCATTACTTGGCGAAACCGATTTGATGAAATCGCTACAATTTATGCCGGGCGTACAGCATACAACTGAGGGTAAAAGCGACTTGTCGGTTCGCGGCGGCAGTCCCGACCAGAATTTAATCCTTTTAGATGGGGTTGCCATTTACAACGCTAATCATGTTTTTGGTTTTCTTTCCGTTTTCAATACCGATGCATTAAAGAAGGTAACTTTGTATAAATCAAGCTTTCCCGCCCGATTCGGCGGACGGCTTTCGTCCGTTATAGACATTACAGCTAAAGACGGGAACAAAGAAAAGTTTTCCGGTTCGGCTTCGATTGGTTTGCCTACATTGAAATTCAACTTGGAGGGACCGATTGTGAAAGATAAAACTTCGCTTACCTTTTCGGCAAGAAGAACTTACATGGATTTGTTGGTAGATGCGGCAAACAAATGGTTTATTAAAGATGATTCGGACAGCCGCGCTAATTTCTTTTTTCACGACCTTAACGCAAAAATTCATCACAAAATTGACGACAAAACATACATATATTTAAGCGCTTACAACGGGAACGACAAATTAGAACAAGTAACGTCCGAAGTAGAAGATAAAGAAACCGGACATAGCTCATCTATGGAAAAATGGGATTGGGGAAATACCATTATTTCCGGAAAATTGAGCAGAATACTCTCGCCCAACCTCTTCTTTAAAAGCACATTAACGTACAATAAATATCATTATAAAATTACGACTGACGATGAATATTTCAATGAGAACGATTCATTGGGAGTACAAAAAGCATACCGGAATTTTTTATTTTCCTCGGGGATAAAAGATTACTCCATTTTCGGCGATTTTGAATATTTCCCATCCTCTAATCATAGCATAAAATTCGGGGCAGCATATACTTATCACGATTTCAACCCCGAAATTATATCTTTAAAATCGCAAAGCGATACTCTGATTGTAACGGATAATACTCCGAAACACACTTATTCAAATGAGTTAGCGTTATATGCGGAGGACGATTGGGATATTTCAGAAAAAATTCGGCTGAATGCCGGGCTGCGTTTTTCTCTGTTCAATGTGGACGGAAAAAACTATACGGCGATTGACCCGCGTGCGTCGCTACGCTTTCTTTTGACAAATAACCTGTCGTTGCAGGCCGGCTACTCGCTTATGCAGCAATACGTACACTTGCTTTCGAGTAATTCCGTCATTTTGCAAACCGACTTGTGGGTACCCGCAACCGGCAAAATAAAACCCATGCAATCCGACCAATATTCTTTGGGAATATTATACGAGCTGCCTAAATCCATTTTTCTGTCGATGGAAGCTTACTACAAGGATATGCGGAACGTAATAGAGTACAAAGATGGGATAAATTATACGGGAGTATCGGCAGGTTGGGAAAACAAGGTGGAGGACGGAATAGGAAGAGCGTATGGTATAGAATTTTCGTTAGAAAAAAGGGAAGGACGAATTACAGGGACAGCGTCTTATACCTTGTCGAAATCGGAGCGAAAATTTGATGAAATTAATTTTGGAGAGTGGTTTCCTGCCAAGTATGACCGCCGTCATGTAATTAATATGCTACTCAACTGTAAGTTGAATGAAAAATTTGACCTTACGGCGACGTGGACATACCATTCTGGCAACAGGATAACTTTACCGTTAATGACTTATGTCGGCCCAGATGTCCCCGATACAGATAGACGCATTGGCAACTTGCTGGAGTTAGACTACAGGAACAATTACAAAATGGCAAATTATCATCGTTTGGATATGGGAATCAGCTATACATTCAAAAAGAAAAAAAACAGGTATTCTATGCTAAACATGAGCATTTACAATGTGTACAACAGAATGAATCCGTATAAGCTGATTCTTGAAAGCGATATGCACAAGAAGGAGAGCGGCGAAGTCGTTTACACTCATAAGCTGAAACAAATTACGTTGTTTCCAATAATACCGTCTCTATCATACACATATCATTTTTGAGGTTATGAAAAGCAGCTACTCATATACTATATTGATTCTAAATATCATC
>JAIRLY010000257.1 GCA_031259075.1 Dysgonamonadaceae bacterium
GGATGACCGCATTGGCCAATGCTTCGCGAATAGCTTTATGAATGGCAGTGTCATCTTCCCGTTCAAGACCATTGAGCATACGGAACGGGCGCTTAATATCGGCAGCGACTCTGTCGGCAATGCGAAAAAAGAAATCGAACACATTTCCGCTCCACTCGCCCAGATTGGACACAACGCGGTCGCTCCAGCGCTCAGCCCCATACTTTTCGCGATAGTCAAGAAAGTAATCGGGCAAAATTTGGGTAATCGCGTCTTCCGTTCCGAACATAACCAAACCGGCAAGCGTTGGGCAAAATTCACCTTCCTCATTTTTGCGCACGGCGCCGAGCTTTTTAAGAAGCTCTACGGTATCCAGGCCGTTCCACACGTGGGCTGGCTTGAGCGAGGCAAAGCGATTACGATAGCGAGCAATGCTTTCCATATCCAAATCTTTCCACGAAAGTTCGTAAGCTACGGTGCTGTCTATCGGCGCATCGGATTGATCGCGCAGCATGCTTTTTACCGTTTGCGGCGAGCAGTGGTAATCGCCTTCGGCGTTGCGGCGAAACGTTCCGCCAAACAAATCGTTGTTGATATACACCGGCTTGTCGTGCCGGTCGGCGCGTGGAATCTCCATCACAATAATATCCTTACCGTCGATTTTTTGCTCGTAAATGCGCTTTTCTGTCAGCACATTAGCGCTTACTTTTTGGCGATTGTTGAGCGTATTCCAAATATCTTGAATTTTCCGTGCGACATCTTTAATTCCGGTTACTTTCAAAGCGCTATTTTCTTCCGATACGCCCAAAAGAATCACGCCGCCGCTGGTGTTTGCAAAAGCCGAATAGGTCTCCCAAAGCGACGCAGGCACTCCTCCTGCGGCTTTTTTAGTTTCCAAACGGAAGCTTTCTTTTAGCTGAATTATATTAGTAATATCAATCATTACTTTTTTATCGCTGCAATCAAATGCGTTCTTAGCATTGGGAACAGGAAATTAATCAGGTTATAAAATTTCCCCACTCTTCTTGCAATGGGCGGCGCTAAGGTAACGCTTTTAAATTGAATCCCTCTATGGTTGGGGAATAAATTTTTAATCTCTTTTTTCGTCAGCTTGCGAACGTCTTTGTTGTTGGGATTATTGTACGTAAAGTCATACGACAGGATAATTCCGCCCGGCTTCAGCATATCCCACATCTTTTCTGCCAACGCTTTTCTAAAATTTTCATCCAAAATAGAGGTAAACACGGTAGATTGAAGCGCCACGTCAAACTTCTCTTTGTAAGGTAATTGTAGCGCATCGCCGTGAATACAGACTTCTGCTGCCAATTCCTGCAAATCATTAATTTCTACGCAAGTAGCAATTGTGTATGAGGGTTGTGGTAAAATTCTCATTTTCAACAAGTTATACCTTTCCTCCAGTAGCTCGTTGGCGTAGATGTTTCCCCATTGAAATCCCAAATACTGGAAAAACAACAAATTTCCACCGGTACCGGCGCCTATTTCAATGATTTTTCGCTTCGACAAATCATTGCCAAATACTTGCCGGATAATTTGTGCATAAGCTACCTCTCGCTCTTGCTTACAGTACAAGCCTGTTAAAAAATGCCTGTCATAAATATCTTCGCATTTTTGCGCATCCCGACGAGCGTACCGCTCTCAAATTGCCGACACTTCTTTTTCCTGAAAATCGTTCATAACGTTGAACTATTCTGTGGTTAATCCTTCAGCGTTAAATATAATATAAAATCGCCGGGCAATTCTATGCTGTTTATCAAGCAGAATTTTTGTGCCGGCCAATTAAAGGATGCTTTTGCAGTATCAATATTGTCGGCAATCGACGACATATTTACGTCTAAATTTAATTGTGTAATGACAACGGGGATTACAATAGCTACGACTGCTCCTGCTACTGCACCTAACGACCCAAATGTGGCAATAATTAATGCACCTACAATAAACCATCCGCCCACGCTTAAATGAATAGAACCGCTACCGTGGGGCGCATTTACAGAAAAAGAAATTTTTTGTTCAACATTGGACAATTGTGGCGTCAAATCAAACTTTCCGATAATCTCTACCCAAATAATACTATCCAATCCGGATAATGGGTAGCCGGTAGCGCCATAGTCGCCTTGTATTTCGTGGGAGTCATTCACATAAACTTTCAAACTCGTAAGACTAGGGTCATATTTTCCGCTAATGCTGATATGCCGGTTTAACGACAAAGTGTATGGTGTAGCTGTACCGCCCGTCACCGTAAACGAAGCGTTGTCTGTATTTAACTGTTTTACGAGTACAGGTAAAACCAGATTATAGAGCAAGCACCTGTTCGATATATACAATGCCACATTTTGGGTTGATGGCAATAGGGGCGGATCATTTGTAAAGTCAAGGTTTCCACCAGAGCCGGCGAAAGTGTTGGCAGTCATGGCTAAAATATTTGCACTCTTATCTATTTTACTTGGCTGCGTTGCAAAAGAAATATTATTGACAGGCAAAAGTTCCTTAGTCACTCCTTGCAAGTTAACGCTTCCCAAGTAATACGATCCTCCGGTAAAATTATTTTGAAAATAGTATTGAATCATACCGTTCAATAGAGCAACCCAATCTTCCGAAGGCTGTATCGTTACGCTGTAGACGGCCATCTTACTACAGAGGTCGAGGTACAGCTGCATGGCCTCTCCTTCATTTATTTGTATTTTTACATATTTCAAATTAGATGTAATGCCCAGTGTGCTGTTTTCGGGCAGTGTGTACTGTTTCCCGTGTACTGTAACTGTTCCGGTGATTGGCACTATGATGGAGGCTATGGAGTTGGTGCCTTGTGTTGATGCCGGATTGAGATCGCTAACAGGAATACCCAAAATCCCATTAAACGACATCTCCATCACAGAAACATTTGCTTGATGTGGAAAAATGTCCTTGTTGTAAGCTTTTACCAATTGATCGTTTAAAATGCTTTGCTTGGCTACTGCTACTAAATCCCAGCCTTCTGTGGTTACTTTTGCCATAGTTTTATTTTTTTAAGTTTGTGTTATTGACTAATAATTCCGAAACCTTTTTAAGATTATTCACCACCTCGGCCGGAATGTTTATTTTTGCTTCTTCCAAAGCCTTAAATGGGTCTTGCGAAAATAAAACTACATTCTCTTTTGAAAGGGAAAGCCACTTCATTATTTCATTTTCAAAAGGCAGAATCTGAACGTGTGCCTGATGAACTTGTGAGGCTACTCCCATATTCAAACTATCCAACTTAAGTGGAAATCCGAAGCCTTTTGATGCATGAAAAGTGACATTATAAGAAGTATTGCCTTCGGTAATGTCGGTCATAACGTGATTAATTTTTGTGTCTGCCATAATATTAAATGTTTAATTGGTTTTTAATTATTATCGGTTTGCTATCTATTCGCTGTTACACTGAATTTTGTTTCACAAATCACTTTGCATTTAACCACGATATAGCCTAAAGCGTAGGTGAAGTGCATTAGAAAAAAAAGTTATGGGCATACAACTTAGCGTATGCTTGTTTTTCTTACAAAAGATGGCGCAACTTGCCGTCTGAATGTGCTGAAACATTCCGCTTTTGTTGTCAACACTCAAAGGATTTTCACATGTTCAATGTTCGTCAGGTGGTATGCACCTTCCAAGTCCCGAAACAGCGTTAGTACCGCCTTCAAAATATTATTTTCTTCCGATATGCCCAAAAGAATCACGTCGCCGCTGGTGTTTGCAAAAGCCGATATAGGTCTCCCAAAGCGATACGAGTACTCCCCCTGCGGCTTTTTTGGTTTCCAGACGGAAACTTTCTTTTAGCTGAACTTTATTGGTAATATCAATCATTTCGGTTGAATTTCGGTTCATTCAACTTCTCTCAAATTTGCAATTTCCGGTTCTCTGTCATAAAAATACATCGCATTAGGTATAAGTTGTTTGAAGCATACTTTTTCGTAGCGCAACCGTCGTTACAGCAACCCGCGTTACGCTACAGAAATCCTCTTTCAATTGAATTATATTCAATCATGACTTTTTTATGACTGCAATTAAATGTGCCCGCAATTCCATAAGGAGCGCTTCGCGTTCTATTCATACCACTACCTTACATCTAAATTCAGCAATTCATATTTTAACACTATTCTCTCTCGCCCATCAGGCAAGATCATTTTTTTTACAGGGATAGCGCCTAAAAAAGAGTGCACCTGATAGGAAATATCATTAAACTGGTCCACTTCTATAAATACATCCCGGACCCCAATATCTTTCAGGATATGTAAACACGCTCTAAGCAAACCGATAGAGGCATTTGGATTTTTATATTTTGGAGACCACCCCCAGAATCCAATTCTTGTACCGTGGCTAACGACAAACTTATCATCTTCTGTTTTTAATGATTTATATCTATCTATCATATTTTTTAAGACAACCGGTTTTTGCACAATAGAACTTATTGCACTCCACGCTAACTGAAATTTATGTTTTTTCAAATTAGCATCATGCTTTTTGCTATCAATAATAGCGAAGCAAAGTCCTTGTATTTTTCCATCATCTCCTTCAGCGCCCAGCACTATACTATACCTATCTTCTATTACTATTTTATAATATTGGGACAAGAAAGGTTTCCCCAACATGGCAAAAATACCTTTCGCATTAAGACATCTTGTATCATAATGTACATTTACCACTTCTTTTATATCTGAAACTTTAATTATACGATACAACATAAGCGTTATTTATTTATTAATTCAATATATCCAATTTCTTTTTTATACAAATAACATATCAATCTGTTGTTAAAAGCAACAGCTTCGACAGGGCGAAACAAGGGGATATATCCCTTTGTTTCTATTAATTCATTAAATGCCATAGTTATGTCTTTGACTTCATAGCATATGTGATAAGGTGCTACGCCGATTTTTTTAAGAATTTTGTTGATAGACGAAACTTCATGGAGTGGTTCAATTAACTCTATGCAAGGGTTAGCATCCTTTGACAGAAAACAAATTTTGGCTTGTTGAATGTGGTCTTTTATAATATTACTCGCAGCATAGCCTGCGGCAATATATATTGACGAAGTATCTGCTATACTATTGGTGGCATAGCCGATATGGTGAAATTTGAATTCCTTTAACATTTTTTTTGTTTTAACATAATACTGTCAACGACTTCTCCTATATTATTCCATGTAAGGATTTCCAAAGAAGTAAACTTTATATTGAATTTTTTTTCAATAGCAACAACCAGTTGGATATGTGTAAGAGAGTCCCATTCATCTATATCATTAGCCGTAGATTTTTCCGTCAGGTTGATAGTTTCGTTATCAAAAACAGTTTTAAAAATACTTTGTACATCCAGTAAAACATCTTTTCTTTCCATTTTAGTTTATTTTTTTTGTTATAAAATTATATTTTTCTTCGTAATATTTCAGGAGTAACTGCCATAAATTTCCGGTCTGTGTAAACCCAAGATTTTTGTAGTGATCTTTCACCAATGCGTTTTTTTTCGTTGGGATATATTCGCCCAATAACGTAGTATATCCGTTTTTTTGGGCAGTATTCACTATGGCGTTTAACACGTATGTCTCCATCCCTCTTTCCAAAACACGGCAACTCATCAGCCATGTGTTAATAAATAATGTTTGGTTTGGCTGTTTTTCGAGAATTATTGCACAAACCAGACCATTGTCACCAAATTTGTCTTCCAGCGTAAAGGATAGAGTAAAGTATTTGTCGGAGTGCATTATTTGTTTCAGGTCGTTTTCCGTGTACCTTACCGTTCGTAGATTGAACTGGTTGGAACGTTGTGATAATTGTGCAACTCGTGGAATGATAAAATCGTTAAAAGGTTTTGTATCGGAACACATATTCAGGCTTTTCAAGAAATCATCCCTATTCGTAAAGGATTTTTGAAAAACCACACGTGCTGTTTCTTTTTGGTATTGTGCAGTTCGTTGTGCATCTTCGTCGGAATAGGAAGTAGTTTCAAATAAATTAAGGCTATATAAGTAATCTAAATATAGTGCCGGATCTTCGGGTAACTCTGGCACTGTGATTTCAGGGATATTTTCCTTAACTATATTCCGTTCAAAAGGGTTGTCATCTAAAAAGACCATTGAATCGAAACCGATATTTAAAATCTTTTGAATTTTGCAGATATTATCTACTTTGCTTTCCCAATTGGCAATAAAGACTGCAATATCCGATAGCTTAAGTATCATATCGGGGTGTTTTTCAAATGGTTCTTTTGCAACAGATTCCGTATTTTTACTGCATACGGCAATAATAATTCCACGTTGTTGTAATTTTTTTATCCAATATTGAAATTCAGTGAACGCTTTGCCAATACCTAATTGTCCGATTTGGATATTTTCAATACCATCGTCGCCAATCACGCCCCCCCACACCGTGTTGTCCAAATCAAGAATAATGCATTTTTTGAATATTCCTTGCAATGCGGCAATTATTTGCACTACGGAGTGTGCAAAATAGGGCAGGGCATCAATGCTGATCACCATTTCCGTGTGGACATAAATAGAAGGAGACCAAAAATGGTTTTTACCTATAGTATTTTGAATAGAACTCAGGTCACAAATGTAAAGGTTATTGGTGTGGGTAGCCAATTCTTGGAGAAGAAAATTTAATTTACGGTGTTGAAACAAAAAAGATGTTTCTACTTTGTTGGCATATTGACCAAAGACAGAATCATTTTCTTCGGTATAGTTGCAAAAAATAATTTTTGCAGATGTGTTATTTTGTAGAGTGTGTATCAGTTGTTGTACGTGTGCAATGGTGTTTTCGGCAAAACGCGCACGCTCTGATATTTGTTTGTTGTATTTTTGGAGTAGTTTATGGGTTGATTCAAAAATGAGTACTATATCGGCATTGAATTGATAGAGATCAGAATCCATAGCTAATACTTGTCGGTCTATCTGATTAAAATCCGCTTCAAACACGACTATGTCAAGGGCATTTTCGATGCCCATACCACGTATTGCATCTGCAATAAATTGTGTGGCGCTATCACCCAATATGGATAGTTTTACTCGCTTGAAGCCCACTACAGATTTTTTTAATTTTTTTTTCAATCCGGAAAAGTCCAACATTTCAATTACGATTTAAAACATTTCATTAACTTATGTTTTTGTCCTGCGTAGAAAACATGCACAAGCGTCTATTTTTATAAACCATCACAAAGTATTTTTTTGAACTTGCGTATTAAGAAGCAGATTGTCCGATGATGCAATCCATAATATTTACATACTATAATCTGATGAATTTGGTTTGTAGCAAAGGTACGAAAAAAATCTATCTATGCACTACTGTCCAAAGAAATTTTCTTAAACATGATTTAAATTGATTAATACCAATAATTTACGCGAGTAAAATTTTTCCGAGATTTGATTTTATACTTTTGCAAATTGTATTGCAAAAGATAGAGATCATGAATCAAGGAAAGACTGTATTCGCTCAAATAATGTCGCTCATACCAAGATATGAGTTCGACAAATGCGTAAAGAGCTACAACGGAAACAGACATGCCATCGAGTTCAAATGCAGAGACCAGTTTATGGTGATGAGTTTTGCTCAGTTCACCGATCAAGACAGCCTCCGCAGCATTGATGCAACG
>JAIRLY010000320.1 GCA_031259075.1 Dysgonamonadaceae bacterium
AGTTTGGTGGATAAAACCGGTATTGATAACGTCTCTGCTTCCAAAATTATCAAGGAAGTCAAGTATTATGATATTACCGGTAAACCGGCAACAAAAAACACGAACGGATTCGTAATCGCAAAAACCATTTATTCCGATGGTTCTGCAATAAGCACGAAATTTTTCAATTACAACAGATAATTAAATAGAAAAGAAGGCGCATCAGTAGAGGCGAGGTACAAACGCCTCTACTAATAGCCGATTATTATTGTTTAACATTTTAATATTATGATTTATTTTATGAAAAAAACAGGACGCATATTAGCAACAGTTATTACTGCTATGCTCTTTTTTAATCAATTGTATGCAGGAGTCGACCCTACGACAGCCTGGTGGAACAACGAAGATTTTGAGGGTTATGAGTTAGGAACGGACTTAAAGACCGAAGAAGGTGGCTGGACGAATGCAACCGGTGTAGGTGGCTCTCCTTATGTCAAAATACAACAAGTAGACGGCAATAAAGTGTTTGGTGTAAATGGAAATTCCGACACAGGCGAGACTTTCGGCCCCGGTTCCGGCAATGGACCAAGAGGCGTACAAAAAATTTTCGAACAAGCGCTGTCCGGTCTTGTGTACGTAAAAACAAGGATGTATCATGGTACATACGGGACGGATTATATCTTAATAGATGCCGAAAACACTGAGGTTTTTAAATTCGGCGGCGTAAATCCCAATAGCGGAACGGCTGCGTCCGTTTATTTTACCGAAAGCGGCGATGCCCGTTTTGGTGATCCGAGAAATACTTGGAGTAATATCGAATTTGTTTTGGATTTAACCGGAAATAAAATTATTAAAATTGCCGTAAACGACACCGAATTGACTGATTATGCCGATAAAACAATCACGACCACTCATGCAGGAAATATAAAACAATTGAAAATAATTTTAGGGAAAGAAGGTCTTGGCGGTTTCGACAACACTACTTTCGGTCAACTTGTTGCCGATACGATTAAAAATCTTGCCGGAGCCGAAACTTTACAGGCGATGGTAGACAATCCGGTAAGCAGCGAATACACCGTTACAACTTTCTCTTATATCATGGGAAGCGATTTCGATATTCCCAAAGCGGATATGGACGTCGTATGGAGCATCAGCGATTACGGCACATTAAGCGACGAAGATAAAGCGCTGGTTTCCCTTGTTCGCAACGAAACCGATTTCAGCAAAGCGACATTAAACGCAGGAAGTATTTCTGCCGACGCTACCATCCGGTTGCAAGCCCAATTCGGAAATGCCGTTTTAACGAAAGATGTAGAGTTGAAAGCACCGAGTATAGAGGCTTTGAAAGCAACTTTACAGGAAGAAATCAATAAAGCGAAGGCTTTGCTGGGCGCTGTGACGGACAACAATTCTTTTATTGCCGGACTGAAATCAACATTGGAGACTGTAATATCAAGTGCTGAAGCATTGATAGAAGACGAAAATGCTACTTTAAGCGCTATGGGCGAAAGCATCACTGCTTTGCGAGAGGCTGAGAGCGCTTTCTCGGACGCAATCGCTCCATACAATGCTTTTGTGGATTATATCGCTACCGTTCAGGCCGCTCACGATGCGGAAGTGCGTGACGCCGCTTTCTTTACGGCGATTAAAAGCGCTTTGCAAACGGCTATCACCGCCGCTACGGGCGCTCGCACAACGATTGCCTCCGCAGATGATATTACCGCTGCAAAAAATGCACTGGAAGCTGCTTTAACCCAATTCAATACGGATGCGCCGGCTTATGCTTCGCTGGAAAGCGCGATTGCAACGGTTACAGCACGTATAACGGCTGTTACGCCGCGAATCGGTACCAAATTCCTTAATTACCGGCAAGATAAAGTAACCGAATTAACAACGGCAAAAACAACGGCCGAAACGGCCTTGGCAACAGCCGAAACAGTTACAGCTCTGACAGAAGCGGTTGAGGTATTGAACAGCGCACTGGCTACATTCAACGAAACCGGACGTATCGCTCCGGGTACGGGTTCGTATAAGATTTATACTTACGGAGTCGCCGGCAGCGACGGCGACGATGTGAAAAAAGTAATCTTTAGCGATCTTAGCGAAAACCAGGAGAACTACATCCTCAAGTATTCGGATAGTGAAGAAGAGGCTGTAAACACGGAATGGATTATCACTCAAACCGCCCCCAATGTCTATACCATCAAAAATAAAACATTGCCGGGTAATTGGTACATTGCCGGCGCTATTTTAACATCAGATGCGTCAAACCTGACCATTTCCGAAAATACGGGAGAAGGAGGGGAAATTTATAAAGATGAGGGTTATTTCCTGTATGGAATTTTGACGAGTTCGAATAAAGCGCTCGAAGTAGCTGCAGACGGCGTTATGAAAGCTTCAAACACTATGGCGCCCCGTTTCCGTTTCGCTTTCCAGTTTGAAGAAATTGCCGTAACGGGCGTGACTTTGAATAAGACAGCCGAAACATTGAATATCGGAAAAACGTTGTCGTTGAAAGCTACCGTCGATCCTGCCAACGCGACTAATCCGGCAGTTACCTGGAGTACATCCGATGAAGCGGTTGCTACGGTAAGTGAAACAGGAACGGTAACAGCTGTAAGCGTAGGTGCGGCAACCATTACCGTTACAACCGAAGACGGCGATTTCACGGCAACTTGCGAAATAACGGTAACTCCCATAGCTGTAACCGGCGTGATACTGGATAAAACAGCCGAAACGTTAGAAACAGGAGCAACCTTGTTGTTGACAGCTACCGTTGCTCCTGCCGATGCAACTAATCCGGCAGTTACCTGGAGCACATCCGACGAAGCGATTGCTACGGTAAGTGAAACAGGATTAGTAACAGCTGTGGCCAAAGGTACGGCAACCATCACTGTTACAACCGAAGACGGCGGTTTCACGGCGACTTGCGAAATAACAATCAGTAACGTCGGTATTGATAAAATACAAGCAGGTACGTTGAATGTATATCCCAATCCGGTGAAGGATAAATTGTACATTCAATCGGAAGTTCCGGTACAGTCGGCAACGGTATTTCATATCGGCGGCATTCCGGTAAAACAAGTTAATAGCGAAGTATCATCGATTGATATGCAAGATTTGTCCGCCGGACTTTATCTTGTCAAGCTTGTAACCGAACAAGGCGATATTTGGATTAAAACAATGAAAAAGTAATAATAGAGTGAAAAGGGCGAAGGCGCGAAAGCACGAAAGTTTTTATACTTTCGCCCTTTCGTGCCTTCGCCCTTTTCACCCTTTAATGAGATGGAAAAAAAATTAATCTTGCTTATAACATTGTGTTTGATAAACATAATGTATTTACCGGCACAAAAAAAACAGGAATCCGTCATCAGCGACAGCAACACGCCGCTTCATCTCTTACAGCCGGAATATGCCGTTCCTTACGGACCTTTATCGGCGGAAAAAATTAAAAGCGATGTCGACAGGGTGTTCCGTTTTATAGAAAAAGGACAATTTCGTACGGTTAGCTACGAATGGGGCGTTACTTATGCCGCGCTCTTGGCTGCTACTCAAGCGACCGGCGACTCTATTTACGAGAATTATGTTTCCGCTCATTTCCGTTCTTTAGCGGAAAAAGTCCCGCAAGCCAAAGACGAATGGGACAAAGGCGAAACAATTGATCCGCAAATGCGTTCCATCATTCAACCTCAGGCTTTAGACGATGCGGGTTCGATGTGCGCCGCTATGATTAAATATCATCTGAAGACACTGCACGAAACAGATGCGATTAATTTGCGTCCCCTGATTGACAATTATATCAATTACATCCTGTTTAAAGAATACCGGTTGAGCGATGGAACTTTTGCCCGCAACCGGCCTCAGAAAAATACCGTTTGGCTGGATGATATGTTTATGTCTATTCCGGCCATAGCTCAAATGGGCAAGTTGACCGGGGAAGAAAAATATTACGACGAAGCCGTACATCAAATACTCCGGTTTTCTCAACGGATGTTTGTCCCTGAAAAAAAACTGTACCGTCACGGTTGGGTGGAAAGCATGGAAACGCATCCTTCGTTTTATTGGGGACGCGCGAATGGTTGGGCAATACTGACGCTTGCCGAAACACTGGATGTACTTCCGCTTACTCATCCGGGATACAAGCAGGTATTGGAACTATTCCGCTCTCATGCTGCCGGTTTGGCGGCCTGTCAGGGTGGCGACGGCTTTTGGCGGCAGTTGCTCGACCGTAATGATTCGTATACGGAAACTTCGGCGACGGCTATTTTTGTATATTGTCTGGCTCACGGTGTTAATCAAAATTGGTTAGATCCTTTGGCTTATGGTCCGGTAGCTCATTTGGGATGGGAAGCCGTATCTACCCGCATAAACGCTAAAGGTGAGGTAGAAGGCGTTTGTGTCGGAACAGGGATGGGATTCGATCCGGCTTTTTATTACCATCGTCCGACACACACTTCTGCTGCTCACGGTTACGGTCCGGTAATCCGGGCAGGGACTGAGATAATTAATCTCTTAAAAAAATTGCATCCGAAAATGAACGATAGCGCTATACAGTATTATATTACCGAGCAAACCATCGACAAGCCTATTTTCAGCGTGAATGATTAGCCGTCGAAAACGAATATAAAAAACAGATACATCAAATTTATCAAAAATGACTATTCAAAAGAAAATTTTCATTCGTTTTTTGAGTGAAATCAATTTATTTTTTTTTTGTTTAATGTGTCAAATATTACCGGCACAGGAAACGAATGTTTTTCGAATGGGGACAGACATTAATCCGAAAGGAGAAACGATCCGCATTGATTCCCGAAGTTTGCTATGGAACGGTCGGCCTGTATTGCCTGTCATGGGAGAAATTCATTTCAGCCGGCTTCCGGAAAAAGAATGGCAGCAAGAATTATTAAAAATGAAAGCGGGTGGAATTAATATCATTGCTTCCTATATTTTTTGGATTCACCATGAAGAAGTGCAAGGGGAATACAACTGGTCCGGACAACGCAATTTAAATCATTTTGTGCAACTTTGTAATGAGCTTGATTTCAAACTGATATTGAGAATTGGGCCTTGGTGTCATGGAGAAGTTCGGAACGGCGGTTTCCCCGAATGGATGGTCGGGAAAAACTTTCGATTGCGCGAAAACAATCCGGATTATTTGAACGAAGTACGCACTTGGTACAATCAGATCTACCGGCAAGTAAAGGGGCAACTGTGGAAAGACGGGGGACCGATCATCGGTATTCAAATCGAAAATGAATATCGCGGACGCTGGGAACATTTGGCAACACTGAAAAGGATGGCTATTGAAAGCGGTTTTGACGTACCCTTATACACGCGAACCGGATGGCCTCAATTAGGCTCTCCTGCTGTTTTTGGAGAAATCATCCCTCTTTACGGAGATTACGCCGATGGTTTTTGGGATCGTTCGCTGCAGGAAATGCCGGGCGATTATTCTAAAAGTTTTTTGTTTCGTCCGTTCCGAAGTTCTACGGTTATTGCCACCGAGCAATTACCCGGGCAACCGGACAAAGATGCTGCCGATGCTTGGGCATATCCGTATTTTACCTGCGAGCTTGGTGGAGGCATGATGCCGTCTTACCATCGCCGGATCAGTATTCATCCGATGGATGTATATGCAATGACTTTGGTACGAATAGGTTCGGGAAGTAATTTGCCGGGATATTATATGTATCACGGAGGTACGAACCCGGATGGAATACTCACCACTCTCAACGAGGAACAGGCCACCGGCATGACTAATTACAACGACCTGCCCGTCAAAACGTATGATTTTCAAGCGCCATTAGGTGAATTTGGCCAGGTAAACGGTCAATATCACCGGTTGCGAAGGCTTCATTTGTTCCTCCATGACTATGGCGGTCAACTGGCGCTTATGAATCCGTATTTTCCTGCAGAAGCGCCTGAGCATCCGGACGATGATTCTTCTTTGCGCTGGAATGTACGGTACAACGGAAAATCAGGTTTTGTATTTGTAAATAATTACCAGCGTTTGAAAACATTAAGTAGAAAAGACAACGTTCGATTTACGATTGATTTGCCGGAAGAAAAATTGACTTTCCCGGAATCGCCTGTCTCCGTTTCTTCGGGTTCGGCTTTTTTTATGCCGTTCAATTTGCGTATGGGCGAGGCAACGCTGAAATATGCAACGGCTCAGCCGATTGCATATATTGCAGCGGGTAACGAATTGACTTTTTTCTTTGCTGAAATTCCGGGTATTCCCGCCGATTTTGTTTTTGACGACATGCGTTTTATGAACCTGAAAACGGGAAAAGAAAAAGCAATATCGTTTCGAGATACAGCTAATCAACTGATAAACATTGTATTGTTGGACGAAGAATCGTCTTTGGCTCTCTGGAAAGGAAAGTTATCCGGTAAAGACAGAGTGTTTCTTACGGATACAAATGTGGAAGTGATTTACCACAACAATGAATTGCGATTGTCAACATGTAAGGACTCGATTGCTGTTTCCATTTATCCGGCGCCGGAATCTTTACGCTGCGAGGATCAAATTCCGAAAGGAGTAAATGAAGGCATTTTTACGCGCTACACCGTAAAGGTGCACGTTGCAGATCTTCCGAAAATCGAATTGAAACAAATTAAAAAACACGAAAGACTGCGGCAAATTGCAATGGGAAGCGCCAAGGTAGCTGAAAGTCCGAAAGATAAAGACTTTGAACAGGCAGCCGCATGGCAGATAACATTTCCTCCGGATATAAATCCCGAACGCGATATTTACCTGCAAATTCCCTACACAGGAGATGTTGCAAGAATTTACTCCGGAAATCAATTGCTTACCGATAATTTTTACAACGGAAAAGTCTTTGAGTTAAGCTTGAAGCGTTTTGCACCGGAGATATATGCAAAGGATTTAATCTTGCAAATACTTCCGTTGCAAAAGGAAGCGCCGATCTATTTTCAATCTGATATTTCTCTTGATTTCGCTCAAGCAGATCATTTAATTGATTTGCCGGAAATAAGGATTTATGAAAAAAAACAGATTATATTGAGAGATGCAAAATAAATAATTTGTGATGATCCGATACTAATGTCTCAGTCGTATATTTTTGCCGGAACGGGTGGGTATTTCCCATAGCCTTCAGGTTAAGGCTGAAAGCCTTTCGCCCTTTCGCCCTTTCGCCTTTTCGTGCTTTCGTGCTTTCGTGCTTTCGCGCTTTCGCCCTTTCGTGCTTTCGTGCTTTTTGCCCCCAATTGTTTTGCTTCATTGAGGGTTATTCATCTTGAAGACCTTCGGTCTTCCTTCTACTTTTTTACATTTCAAATTGTAGCGGGACACAATTTGTACGGATGTCTCCATTCCGCTTGCCGTGCAGTGTTAAAAGCCGGAACTTTTACCGGACAAGAGTGAAAAAACCATTAATAACAGAATCTTATCGAAGCCACAAAGAAATTAAAACACTGTAAAATAAACCATATAGACAATAAATATAAAAATTTTTATACAAAATGAAATATTTATTTGTATTTTAAAAACAATATGACTACATTTGTCGCGTCAAAAAAAATCTTAACGAAAAATAGAAGTTGAAGCAAAAAGATTTTATTTTTTACTTCAAAAGTTACGTAACTAAGTAGTTTGAAATAAATAAAATAGAAGTTTTAGTTTTTAATTTAAAAGGCAAAAAAATGAACAAGTTAATTTTAACAGTTATTTTGGCAGCTTTAGTTTTTACAGCTAAGGCGCAGGACAAAGCAAGTGCTTTGAATTTTTCGGCAGGAGCAGACGTAGTCAGTTCCTATATTTGGCGGGGAAGTTATTTGGGTGCAGCAAGTATTCAACCGGGCATTGGATTAGACATTGCCGGATTTTCCGTTGGGGCGTGGGGAAGCACGGATTTTACAGGCGTAGCCAACAAAGAAGTAGATCTCACAATTGGTTATGAAATAGCCGGCTTATCATTAGCGGTTACCGATTACTGGATTGTTGAGCAGGGCGGCGGTGATAAATATTTTAATTATGACGATAAAAAAGGAAGCGCGCATACACTCGAAGCAACTCTTGGCTACACATTACCGGTTAAAGTGTTTCCTTTATCCTTGTCGTTGAATACGGTCTTTGCAGGTGCAGATGGTATAAATGAAAAAGGGAAAAAAGCTTATTCTACTTATGTTGAAGCTTCGTATCCATTCGCTGTTAAAGACATCGCATTAGATGCAACTGTCGGTTTTACCCCGTGGGCAACAACTTTCTATGGCGCTGACGGTTTTTCGGTCATTAATATCAGTTTGAAAGCAAGCAAAGAAATCAAGATTACGGATAGTTTTACTTTACCGTTATTTGGACAATTTATTGTAAATCCTCGTACAGAAGATACATTCCTTGTCGTTGGAATCACTTTTTAAAATTATCAATGATGAAAAAAATAGAAGCAATTATACGCAAAATAAAATTTGAAGAAGTAAAAGACGCTTTGTTAGAAGCAGATATAGAATGGTTTTCATACTATGAAGTACGCGGCGTCGGTAAATCCCGACAAGAAAGAATCTATAGAGGCGTGATTTACGACACGAGTTTTATTGAAAGAATACTTATCTCCATTGTCGTTCGTGAAATCAATGTAGAAAAGACAGTCAAAGCAATTTTAAGTGCAGCATCTACCGAAGAAGTAGGAGATGGACGTATTTTCATTTCCACAGTAGATGAAGCCATCAGTATTCGAACAGGAGAAAGAGGCGATACAACACTTTATAAAAATAAATAATCATGGAAGAAAATATATTAACTACAGTAGGAGATTTGGCGCAATCATTAGATACCGTATGGGTATTATTAGGCGCTATGTTGGTGTTTTGGATGCAGCCGGGGTTTGCTTTAGTAGAATCCGGATTTACAAGATCTAAAAATTCAGCCAATATTTTAATGAAAAATTTTGTAGATTTTTCAATTGGTTCATTACTCTATTGGATTATTGGCTTTGGAATTATGTTTGGCGCCGGAAACGGTTTTTTCGGAGAAATAGATTTATTCGGCGTCGCCGGTTGGGAAGGCGATATACCAACTTCAGCATTTCTTGTTTTCCAAACCATGTTTGCAGCCACAGCAGCCACTATTGTATCGGGCGCAATGGCCGAACGAACCAAATTTCATGTATATGCATGTTACAGTATTATAATCTGCATATTCATATATCCGATTTCCGGTCACTGGGGATGGAGCAGTACCGGTTGGTTGGCCGGTTTAGGTTTTCACGATTTTGCAGGCTCTACGTTAGTACACGCAGTAGGAGGCTTTTTAGCTTGCGCCGGAGCGTGGATATTAGGCCCCCGTACCGGTAAATATACAAAAGAAGGGAAAGTAAAAGCGATTCCCGGTCATAATTTAACCATAGCTGCCTTGGGAGTATTCATTTTATGGTTAGGATGGTTTGGATTTAATCCGGGTTCAACACTGGCTGCATCAGGCGAAGCCAAGACCGCTATTTCCGGTATTTTTTTAACAACCAATTTGTCGGCCGCCGCCGGCGCAGTAGCAGCGATAATCACATCATACTTCTTATACAAAAAACCTTCATTATCGTTGATGCTCAATGGTGTGTTGGCCGGCTTGGTTGGAATTACGGCCGGATGCGACATTGTTTCGCCTTCAGGAGCTGCCGTCATCGGTCTGCTTTCCGGAGCAGTCATGGTACTTTCGGTGAGCCTGTTTGACAGGATATTTAAAATAGACGATCCCGTAGGAGCTATTTCCGTACACGGTGTATGCGGTATTTTAGGTACATTATTGGTTGGTTTATTTGCAACCGACGGCGGATTATTCTATGGCGGCGGTTTCTCTATGTTGGGTATTCAAGCCCTGGGTACATTTACCGTATCCGTTTGGGCATTAGTAACCGGTTTTATACTGTTCAAAGTTTTAGATCTGACTTTGGGACTTCGCGTGTCAAAACGGGTAGAAGAAGAAGGATTGGATATTTATGAGCACGGTGAAACCACTTACAATTAAAATGATGAATTAAGGAGTTATGAATTAAAAATTATTTGTGTATTTTCAATTAATTCTTAGTTCATAATTCTTTATTTTTAATTAATTTAGTATTATCTTTGCAGAATAATTAACAAAACATTATACAATATTGAGATAATAATAAAAAACAGAAGAAAAATGTCTAACTTAAGATTTAAAGCAGTTGAAGAAGCTTTTAAAAAAAAAGCAGTAGCCGTATCGGCGCCCGATTCGCTCACTTCCAAGTATTATGGGAAGTATGTTTTTAATAAAGAACAAATGGCGAAGTATCTTTCAAAAGAAACCTTGAAAGTGCTCACAAATGTTATTGAAAAAGGCGAAACACTGGATCGTGAATTAGCTAATCACATTGCCGCGGGGATGAAAATGTGGGCAATGGAATTAGGAGCTACTCACTATACACACTGGTTTCAACCTTTAACGGAAGGAACAGCCGAAAAACACGATTCCTTTATCGAATATTCGAAAGCTCCCGGCAGTCCGGTCATCGAAGAATTTTCAGGAAAACTGTTGGCTCAACAAGAACCGGATGCGTCTTCTTTCCCGAGCGGCGGTATTCGCAACACTTTCGAAGCCCGCGGCTATACGGCTTGGGATCCTTCTTCTCCCGCATTTATCATAGATGATACGCTTTGTATCCCTACGGTTTTTATTTCCTACACAGGAGAAGCATTGGATTATAAAACACCCTTAATGAAATCTTTGAACGCTGTGGATAAAGCCGCCACCGAAGTATGTCAATATTTCGATTTGAAAGTAAAAAAAGTATATTCGTATTTGGGTTGGGAACAAGAATATTTCTTGGTAGATGAAAGTCTTTATGCAACTCGTCCCGATCTGATGCTGACCGGTCGTACTTTGATGGGGCACGAATCCGCAAAAAATCAGCAATTGGAAGATCATTATTTCGGTTCTATCCCTACCCGCGTTCATGCTTACATGAAAGATTTGGAATTTGAAGGTTATAAATACGGTATTCCGCTGAAAACCCGTCATAATGAAGTAGCCCCCAATCAATTCGAATTAGCGCCTATTTTCGGAGAAACAAATTTGGCGGTCGATCAAAACTTATTGATAATGTCGCTGATGAAAAAAGTGGCGCGTCGTCACGGTTTCCGCTTATTACTGCACGAAAAACCATTTGCAGGCATTAACGGTTCAGGGAAACACAACAATTGGTCGTTAGGAACGGATACCGGTGTCGGATTACTGACTCCGGGGAAAACACCGGAAGAAAACCTCCAATTCATTACTTTCGTTGTTAATATTTTGATGGCGCTTTATAAAAACAATGCGCTGTTGAAAGCATCTATTATGACTGCTCAGAATGCCCATCGTTTGGGAGCAAATGAAGCGCCTCCCGCTATTATTTCGGCTTTCTTGGGTTCTCAGGTTTCGGCAACACTCGACAAATTGGAAAACAGTACCAGCGACGAAGCGATTGTGATGGACACAAAACAACGCATGAAATTGGGAGTCGCTAAAATACCGGAAGTTCTTTTGGATAATACCGATCGCAACCGTACTTCTCCCTTTGCTTTTACCGGAAACCGTTTTGAATTTCGTGCGGTAGGTTCATCGGCGAATTGCGCTTCCGCCATGATTGTTCTAAACTCGATTGTTGCAGCTCAATTAACCGAATTTAAAAAAACAGTGGACGCCAAAATCGAAAAAGGCGCTACAAAAGATAAAGCGATTTTTGATGTACTAAAAGAATATATTAAGACCTCAAAACCGATCCGTTTTGACGGAAACGGGTACAGCGATGAGTGGAAAGCCGAAGCTGTAAAACGCGGCTTGGATAATGAAACAAGTGTTCCCCTCATTTATGACGCTTATCTCAAACCCGAATCAATTAAATTATTCGAAAGTGTCGGAGTGTTCTCCAAAAGAGAATTACATGCCCGCAACGAAGTGAAATGGGAAACCTATACGAAAAAAATTCAAATCGAAGCGCGCGTATTAGGCGATTTGGTAATGAATCATATTATTCCGGTAGCAACCGGATATCAATCATTATTGCTTGATAATGTATATAAAATGTATCAAGTGTATGATAAAAACCAGGCGGCTAAACTCTCGGCTCACAATACCGGTATAATCGAAGAAATCTCCGAACGAATCGCGACCATCAAGTCTAAAACCGAAAAAATGGTGGAAGCTCGTAAAATAGCAAATAAAATCGACGATGAAAGGAAAAAAGCCATCGAATATCATGATAATGTATTTCCTTATTTTGATGAAATCCGTTATCAGGTCGACAAATTAGAGTTGATCGTTGACGACGAATTATGGACATTACCGAAATATCGTGAACTTTTGTTTGTAAGATAATCGCCTTCCTGATTTATCCGAAGGTTATTCGCAGGAAACGATAACAGCATTGTTTAATAACAAGGGTTGAATTTTTCAACTCTTGTTTATTTATTTACGGACATACTTTTTTTGATTATAAATCTGAAAGTAGGATAAGGTTGGCCTTTTATAAAAAGCCTCCCTGCGAGGTTCATACCAAGATTGAGTTCTAATTAAAATTGAGTATAAACTTAAAACACAAGAAAGCGCCGTAAAGGTACGAAAAATTTGAATATCCAAAATTCCTGATAAGTTTTGATGCCCCAAGTTAATATAACATCTTCGGGAATTTATCCAAATCCCAAGAGATAGCAGCGGTTGTCAGGGGTTTGCTTCGGTAAGGTAGGACAAAAGATAAATGTTTAATTATAAAATGAACACAGCAATGAGTAGAAAAACGAAACAAAAACAGGATACAATGTCGGAAGCGGAATACATCGCGACTTTCTGTAATGAAAAACGAATATGCAACCGTTGGGCGGTATATATAAGCCCTGCTCGGCAAATGTAATGATAATGAGCCTGATTCCGGCTGTAATGAAACAGTCTATCCGTAACCGAGGATTTGAGTGCATCGAAGATGCTTATGTGCATTGGCCCAAATCAGACCCATGTCGACATCGGTATTCCATCAAATTGAACGATGTCGATAACGCCCTCTTCCTTGCGATGGTCAATGAAACCGGACGGACGGACAAAGCAAAGTTTATCAAGTATGTAAAACTCGACAAAGTAGCAATGGATTATTATGTGCGGCTAACGACTTTTCATTCGCAATTCAGGGCAATCGGTGTGAATTATAATCAAGTCGTGAAGCATTTGAAAACTGTTTTTACGATAAAAACGGCACTTGCATTGCTCTATAAATTGGAAAAGACTACAATTGAGTTGGTTGCAACGAACAAACAGATTGTGGATTTAACAAAGGAGTTTGAGGAAAAGCATTTACTAAAGTAGATTTCATTCCGAAAAAAGCCGTACATTTGCAGAAAATTTCAAGACACAAAAAAATAGAATTGAAATGAAATTTACAGAACGAATCAAACAGTTACGTGAGGGACGCCAAATGCCACAGCGACAATTTGCTGCAGCCTTGGAGATTGATACGGCTACTTATTGCAAAATAGAGAAAGGAGAACGACGTGTCAAAGCCGAACAGGTTGTAATTATTGCTGATTTATTGAAAACCGACAAAGAGGAACTGCTTGTCCTTTGGCTTGCGGACCAAGTTTCAGCAGTAGTAGAAGATAAACAAAAGGTGGCGGAGATGGCGTTGAGAATTGCAAAACAAAATGTAAAAGAACAATAATAATATGGAAAAATTAATCTCAAAAGAATGTTATTAATCATTACATTGATATTGCCGTTGAAATTTGGAGAAACAGAAATGATTATAAAATTAAAAAATCAGTATAATTCATAATGAGTAGAGAACAGCAGCGAGCGGAACTCCACCGCACCATTTGGAAAATTGCCAACGACCTGCGTGGCTCGGTGGACGGTTGGGATTTTAAACAGTATGTACTCGGTATGTTGTTTTACCGTTTTATCAGCGAAAATATTACCGATTACCTGAATAAAAAAGTCCATAACACAGGCGACACAAATTTTGACTATTCTACCTTACCTGATGCCACAGCCGAAAACGCTCGACAGGCAACCACCGAAGAAAAGGGTTTTTATATCCTGCCTTCCGAACTGTTTGA
>JAIRLY010000343.1 GCA_031259075.1 Dysgonamonadaceae bacterium
TACATTCAAAGACGGCACAATTTTTTCGGATGGTTTAGCGTTTGTTGTTTCCGAAGATGGATACCCGACCTGTATTGACAAGTCGGGCGAGATAAAGTTTGCACTGAAACAGGCAAAAGTTGTTTGTTCGTTTAGTGAAAGGCTTGCGCTCGTAAGCGATACGGACATGAAAGTTTATTTCGTAGATAAGACAGGCAAAATAGTTATCAATACGCAATTTGATGATGCGTTGCCTTTTTTCGAAGGATTAGCGCCTGTAGTACAAGATAATAAATGGGGATTTATTGACAAGACCGGTAAGATTGTGATTAATCTGCAATTTGATAATGTAGGTATATTTGCAGAAAAGAAAGCCCTTTTTAGAAATGGCGAACAATGGGGTTTTATTGACGCCAAAGGGAGTTATATTATTAACCCGCAGTTCGATGAAGTTCTACGGTTCAGCGAAGGAATGGCATGTATAAGGTCCGGCAAAGAATGGGGCTATATAAACAAAGACGGAAAAATCGCAATCAATCCGCAGTTTGACGTGGTCTCTCTTTTCAGTAGCGGTTTAGCAGCAATCAAACAGGGCAACAAATGTGGGTTTATCAATAAAAAAGGAAAAATCGAAATCAGTCCGCAGTTTGACGATACTTCTTTTTGGTTTTTCGATGATATTGCTTTTGTTAAAATTGCCGACAAATGGGGAATTATTAATAAAAAGGGAGAATATCTTGTAAATCCACAATTTGACGGTATTAAAACATATAAATTAGAATATTCTGTTATTAAAACGGATTACTATGAATGATGCAAATAATTATATTTAAAATGAGAACAATGATATCGAATATTAAATTTACATTAATATGTTTTTTATGCCTTACCGGCATATCGTGTTCAAACCATTCGGGTTTGGAGTTAATCCCTGTAAAATCGAGTGGAAAATGGGGTTACATTAATAAAAAGGGTGAATACCTTATTAACCCGCAGTTTAAAGACGCCAACTTTTTCCATGACGGCTTGGCAAAAGTTGTTTCGTCCGAAGGAAAAGTTGGTTACATTTCAAAAGATGGCAAATACCAAATTTCCGCGACATTCAAAGATGGCACATTTTTTTCGGATGGTTTAGCGTTTGTCGTTTCCGAGGATGGATACCCGACCTGTATTGACAAATCGGGCGAGATAAAATTTGCTCTGAAACAGGCAAAACGTGTTTCGTCGTTTAGAGAAGGTCTTGCGTTCATAGATGTGGACAATAAATTTGGTTTCGTAGATAAGACAGGCAAAGTAGTTATCACTCCGCAATTTGATTTTGTTATGCTTTTTTTCGAAGGATTTGCCGCTGTAAAACAAGACAATAAATGTGGATTTATTGACAAGACCGGTAAAATTGTGATTAATCTGCAATTTGATGAAGTTTCTTTTTTTTCGGAAAAGAAAGCCGCTTTTAAAAATGGCAAACAATGGGGTTTTATTGACGCCAAAGGGAGTTATATCATTAACCCCCAGTTCGATGACATTCTGCTGTTCAGCGAAGGAATGGCAGCTATAAAGTCCGGCAAGGAATGGGGTTATATAAGCAAAGACGGAAAAATCGCAATCAATTCGCAGTTTAACAAGGTACATCCTTTCAGTAACGGTTTAGCGGCAATCAAACAGGGCAAAAAATACGGGTTTATCAATAAAAAAGGAAAAATCGCAATCAATCCACAGTTTGACAAGGTTTCTATGTTTTTCGACGATATTGCTTTTGTTAAAATTGCCGACAAATGGGGAATTATTAGTAAAAAGGGGCAATATCTTGTAAATCCACAATTTGACGAGATCAAAGAAATGTATATAATAGAAACGGAAATAATAGAAGAAGATCTTGTTATTGAAACGGATTACTATGATGCTACTGTATTTATCAATAAGTTTTTTGAAAGATCAAACGGCGTTTTTTTTGACGGTTTTGGTTTAACTTCTACATTGCAGGATGTTATCGATAATTCAACTTATGGCGATTATGCCAAGTGTCCGGGCAACGGAAGAATTTCTCATTACGAAAGTGGTGAAGATGTTATTAATTATGTCCAAAATTCGGAAGTGATTTGTAAAAACAAACAAAGACTTACCGATGATATCTCTATAAAAGATGTTACATTTCATTTTGACAACAGGATTTGTACAGCCGTTTCCAGCGGTTATTCAACGACTAAGGAATATAATTTTGACGAAAAAATTTCGGTTATCAGTTACAGTTTCAATTTGATTGGCGGAGCATCCGGAAGAGAAAACGCAATCGCTAATGAAATGAAAACATATATTGAAAACAAATTCAATGTGAAATTTAGCCGGACAAAAAATATCTGGGATGTCGGTTACGACTTTGCTTCCAATGGCAAAATGAGTTTTGCAATAATGACAACGAAAGATGTACAGGATTATAACAGCAAAATGAATAATCATTTGGAATTTTTTGTCGCATTTGAGAATGAGGCTATTCAACGCAGAATCGAGAGTTATTATTCAATGGATTAAAATACAGGAATGAAAACAATTGGAAAATATATCATACTGACATGTTATTTTGTATTAATAACATCTTACATTAATGCTCAAAGCATAAAAGATGATATCAAACAAAAAAAGCAACAGCAGCAACACGAAAATGAGCAGCGCAAAAAGAAACTTGAGGAAGAAGCCCGTATTCGGAAGGCACAATTGAAGTTAAACGATTTGCTGCAACTTCTGCAAAGTAAAGATGTGGATTATGTTGACGGATATCTTTCAAAACGCGGTTGGAAACTGCATTCTACAAATGTAAAAGGAACAACTGCTTACGATGAGGAAATTACGAGAGACTACAATATGGCTCAATGGTTGTTCGATAAAGAATGGTTTTATTTCTATCAGTATCAAACTTACGATAATGCTATTGCCTACACTATTTCTGATGAAGCGCAACTTGAGGGATTAAAATTGGAACTCACAAACGGCAATTACCAAAAAGCCTCTCCAACAGAAGTTATACAACAGGGATTAGAAAGCGTCTATCGAAATGATGTGTATGAAGTAAATTTCAAAAAACAATTGAAATCTAGCGGAGGAACGAGTAACTATACCTTTTTCATATACAATTATAAGGAAATAGAAGAACAAAAAGCCGAAGCGGAACGACTTGCCCGGGAAGCAGTGGAGAAAGAAAATAAATACCGAGATGCTCTTCAACGAGCAGAAACGGCATATAAAGCATCACAGTATACCATTGCAATACAGGCATATAAAGACGCTATAGCGTTAAAACCCGAAAATGCAGAATTGCTGTACAATAAAATTACGGATGTTAATATAAGTATTCACTGTCAAAATGCAGAGAATTATTTCAACAACAGACAGTATGCAAAAGCGAAAGAAGAATACGGTAAAGCGCTTTCGCTGAAACCGGATTCAAATACCGTAAAAGGCAAAATCAAAGAAATTGACGCGTTTATGTTGTTTCTGAAAGAAAGAACATACAAGCAATACGATTATACAAAAATCGACATTAGCGATTACAACGCGAAAAACAGTTACATAACAGAAGAAATGCGAAAAAGTCTTCTCGCAAACAGAGAAATTTTGCCGAAAACAAATGCAAATATTGTATTTGAGATAGATACACTGGGTATTACGGTCTCAGAATTTTCGTCTTCCATACAGAATAACAGTCTGAACACAATGTTGGAAAGAATAAACAAAAGCATAAAGTTAAATTCATGTTTTATAAATGGTTATCCCGTTAACGCCAAAGCCGGATTTAATTATACGGTGGAACATAATCATGCGATAATAACGGTAGAAAAAAAAGCAAGAAATATTGAAGTCGCATTGTTAAATGATATGCATTTTGTAAGTGAAATTGTTTCAAATAGCAGGTATTTCGACATTTACAAAAAAAATATCATCAAAGAGTTAGAGCCCGCTCCATTTGGCAAATACACTTTCGACATGAATAAAACCATTATCAACGAACAGGAATACTCTAATTATAGACTTGTAAAAATGAAAGGGACAGGCGGACCTTCAAATGCTTTATACTCACTGCTTATACCCGGATTAGGCGACCACCGCGTTACTTATGGACAAAAAAGCGGTATTAAAACCACTCTCCTGACTTACGGATTTATCGGCATCGGCATTGGTTGTAAATTACATTCCAACAGCGAGTATAAAAAATATCACGAAGCAACCCTGCAGATAGATATGGACGAGCATTACAAAGCAGCCAACGATTACAATCAGGCATTTTACGTATGTATGGGAATCGGAGCAGTTGCCTGGCTTTATGATATTATCTGGGTTTGGGTGAAAGGCGCAAAAAATAAAAAAGAATATAAAGCATGGGAGCAGTCACATTTGAGTTTGTACAGCGATCCCAATCTGCGCGCAACCGGATTTTCTTACAAAATAGATTTTTAGAACAATGAAGTTATTGAAATATATATTCGTCGCAATAATCGGCAGTTTGCTTTTGACAGCCTGCGAAGATGATGTCAATCTCAAACGGGACAATCCCTTAGATGAGGAAAATAATGCTGACGGAACATGGGCGCAAGTTGCTTATGACAGTCATACAGTTGTTTCCGATAACAATGGCAACGGTATTATCAACAAAGGTGAAACGATATATTTGTTTGTAAATCTGAAAAACAAAGGTACAGGCAGGGCAAACAAAGTTAAGGCAACTTTTTCAACGACAAGTTCGTATGCTTTGGATTTGACGCCGGCTACGCAAGTTAATTACGGCGATATTCCGGCAGGCAAAAAACAGGGTTACGATTATGGCGTTTATGGATATATTTCGTCTGAAGATTATACTGTTAAATTTACTGTTTCAAATACAACGCCTGACAATACAAAAATTCCGATAGATATTAGCATTACGGACGAAAACGACAATACATGGACCGACAGTTTTGAGGTTACGGTTGAGAAAACCGGTGCGCAAATTGACTACGACAGTCATACGGTTGTTTCCGATAACAACGGCAACGGTATTATCAACAAAGGCGAAACAATATATTTATTTGTAAATCTGAAAAACAACGGTTCAAGTACGGCAAACAAAGTTAAAGCAACTTTTTCAACGACAAGTTCGTATGCTTTGGATTTAACGCCGGCTACGCAAGTTAATTACGGCGATATTTCGGCAGGCAACAAACAGGGTTACGATTATGGATATGTCTCATATTATGGTGGTAAAAATTATACTGTTAAATTTACTGTTTCAAG
>JAIRLY010000353.1 GCA_031259075.1 Dysgonamonadaceae bacterium
GCGAAGGCACGAAGGCACGAAGCACGGCTCATTAGAACGCAGATAACACGGATTTTTAAATAATTACTTCCGTGTTTATTTGTATTATCTGTGTTCTAAGAGGCAGTCAAGTCCTGAAAAGACTTTAGAGATGGATTGGAAACAAAATACAGATGGAACTTTTCTCCGACAAATAACACCTCAAAAAAAGATTTAGCCCTCTATTCTTGAAATTTGCATAAACAAAAAAAAATGCCTACCTTTGCAAAGTCCAATCTGATGAAATTATCAAAGAATCATTGTTCATGATAAAGAAAATTACGGCGATATTCCTTATTCTTTCCGTCAATATCTTTTTATTGACAAATGTAGTGATGCTGCATCATCACCACAACGGAATACCTTATTTTTCTTTGTTTGAAACAGAACAACACAACGGCAGCGAAAACTATTCTTGTATTCCTGTTGCCGATGATTACGCGAGAAACGAAGCAACTTGCCAGTTAGATCAAAATGTCGATGTAATTTATAAAATCGAAGAAGATTGTCATTGCTTTTTCTGCTGTTTGGCGCACAATCACGATAAAACACTTCTACAAGCGGTTTTATTTTATTTCACTATCGACTTTACTTTGCCGGATGCAGAACAGTCGCTCCGGCAACCTCCTTATTTAATAAGTTATCATTCTATTGCGGCAACTTCCGGCAGCGGGTTGCGCGCTCCGCCCGAAGCGTAATAAAGAAATCATTTTCTGTCGTTAAGGGTCAATTCCAGACGACGCATACGCATTATTTATTAACTTATTAAGAAAAACAAATCATGAAAAAAATAGTATTTGCAGGGGTTGTTTGTGCCCTTTTGTTCGCTGCTTGTCGTATGGATAAGTATGAATTTCAACAAGATAATCAACTGCATGAAGATAAGAATATTATATTTTTTACAAAAGAACAGCAAACGAAAATTGAATTTGCAATCGAACAGCCTAATGTCGAATTTTTCGGACAGGTGATTAAAACCATTGGCCGGATTGAATCAACCCAAGCCGATGAAACGATTCTTCCGGCTAAAATGTCCGGAATCATTCTCTTCGACGAAAATATAGTAGAAGGTCAAGCCGTTTATGCCGGCCGGAAGCTATTTACTGTTTCCGGTTCGGGAATGGTTGAAAAGAACGTGAATCTGCAATTTATAGAAGCGCAAGCGAATTTTCGGAAAGCAGAAGCGGATTATAAACGAGTGCAAGAGTTACTAAAAGATAAAATCGTTTCAAATAAAGAATTTCTGGAAATCAAAAATATTTATGAAACGGCTAAAGCGGTGTATGATAATTTGAACAAGAGTTTTTCAGCCGATGGACAACGAATATCCTGCTCGACATCCGGTTTTATAAAACAATTATTTGTTTCCAACGGTCAATATGTAGAAGCCGGTCAACCTTTAGTGAGTATTTCAAAAAATAAATCCTTGTTTTTGAAGGCAGACGTTCAAATGAAATATGCACATCTTTTACCGGCAATCGTTTCTGCGAATATCCGTGCAATGAATAAATCCGGAGTCTATTCCTTGCCGGAATTGAACGGGCAACTGCTTTCGTATGGAAAATCGGCGAATGAAGACAATTATATGCTGCCGGTTACTTTCCGGATCGATAATCGGGGCGATTTTATCTCCGGTAGTTTTGTAGAAATATATATCAAAACGCAATCGAATAAACCGGTGATGACAATTCCGAGTACTTCAATCACGGAAGAACAGGGAATCTACTTTGTTTATATACAACAAGATACCGAATCGTTTGAGAAAAGAGAAGTACAGATCGGAACAACCGACGGAATTAAAACGGAAATTCTTTCCGGATTGAATCCGGACGAAAAAGTGGTTTCCAAAGGCGCTGTTTCCGTAAAAGTGGCTCAATTTTCGGGATCTTCGGATACAGAGGCGGAACATGCCCATTAACCCCTAAATAGTATGAATATGGAAAATACGAATCAGATGCAAAATGGGGTGTTGAATAAAATTATAGCGTTTTCGCTTAATAATAAATTGTTTATATTGTTGGGAACGGCATTACTGATCATTTTCGGGGTTTATACAGCCGGAAAGATGGATATTGATGTGTTACCTGATTTGACGGCGCCGACGGTTGTCGTAATGACCGATGCGCAAGGCATGGCGGCTGAAGAAGTGGAACGTTTGGTAACTTTTCCGATTGAAACGGCGGTGAACGGGACGACAAATGTGCGCCGTGTACGTTCGTCTTCCATGCTGGGATATTCCTTTGTTTGGGTTGAATTTGATTGGGGAACGGATATTTTCAAAGCCCGTCAGATTGTGAGTGAAAAGATGGTTACACTCGCCGGAACAATGCCGGAAGACATTCGACCGATTTTAGCTCCGCAATCCAGCGTGATGGGTGAAATTCTTTTTATTGGTTTACAATCCGATTCGATATCAGGAATGGATTTACGAACTTTGGCCGAGCAGGTAGTGCGTCCGGCTATTCTCCGGGCGGCAGGCGTTTCGCAAGTAACGATTATCGGCGGAGAGGAAAAGCAATACCAAGTACTGGCTAACCCGCAATTAATGAAATATTACGGCGTTTCGTTGAATGAATTGGCAAATGTGTGTTCCGCAATCTCGGAAAATGCTACAGGAGGAGTGATTCGGGAATACGGAAATGAATACATTCTTCGGGGAATCGCACGCACAAACGATTTGGAAGAATTGGAAAATGCGCTTGTGAGAATGAACGGCAAGCAACCGGTTTATTTACAGGATGTAGCGGATGTGAAAATCGGAACAGCCGTTAAGATGGGAACCGCTTCGCAAAATGCAAAACCGGCCGTAATTATTTCTGTTTCCAAACAGCCCAATTCCAATACATTAAATGTAACGAGAAGAATTGAAAAGAATTTGGATGAATTGCAAAAGACGCTTCCGGCTACAGTAAAAATGGATACTCAAATTTTTCGTCAAGCCGGCTTTATCAACACTTCCGTTAATAATGTTTCACGGGCTTTGATCGAAGGCGCGGTCTTTGTAATTATTATTCTTTTCCTGTTTTTAGCAAGTTTTCGGACAACGATTATTTCGGTAATCGCGATTCCTTTATCGCTATTAGGATCAATCATTGTGATGTATTTTCTGGGAATGAATATCAATACCATGAGTTTGGGAGGAATGTGTATCGCTATCGGTTCGTTGGTAGACGACGCCATTATTGATGTGGAAAATGTGTACAAACGGTTACGGCAAAATCATTTGAAACTGAAAGAAGAAAGAGATTCCGCTTTTAACATTGTTTTTCACGCATCCCGTGAGATTCGCGCTTCCATCATCAACGCCACGCTCATTATTATTGCTGCTTTTCTTCCGTTATTTTTTCTTTCGGGGATGGAAGGCCGGATGCTTCAACCCTTGGGAATTGCTTACGTTATTTCGCTGTTTATGTCGTTGATTGTGGCGATGACGTTAACTCCTTTGTTGTGTAAGTTGTTGCTGTCGAACGAAAAATATTTGGAAAAAAATCAAAAAGACAGTTGGCTTACAACTCGGTTGACAAAAAGCTACGAAAAATCATTGCAATGGGCATTGAAACGGAAAAAAACTATTCTGGGTTTATCTCTGGGTTTATTTTTTGTGAGTATGATCATGGTTTTCAATATGGGAACTTCGTTTTTACCGGAATTTAATGAAGGAGCGTTGACTATTTCTGCGGTTTGTAAACCCGGATTATCGTTGGAAGAAACCGATCGTTTAGGCAAATGGGTAGAAGAAGAATTGTTGAATATCCCGGAAATAAAAACAACGGCGCGGCGAACGGGAAGGGGAGAGTTGGATGAACATTCTCAGCCCACAAATGTTTTTGAAGTAGACGTCAATTTTGATTTGGATGAACGGTCACAAGAAAAATTCATGGCTGATGTTCGTAAAACCTTAGCTTCTGTTCCGGGTGTAGCGACAACGGTTGGTCAGCCCGTCGGACACCGGATCGATCACATGCTTTCCGGAACCAGAGCTAATATTGCAATCAAAATTTTTGGTAACGATTTGAATCGTTTGTTTATTTTGGGAAATCAAATAAAAAATACAATTTCCGGTATTTCAGGGTTGGCAGATGTGAGTGTCGAACAACAAACCGAAATACCGGAAATCCGGATTCTGGCCAATCGCCGGATGTTAGCAAAATTGGGCATTTCCATTCAAGACTTTAATCGTTTTGTGAGATTGGCTTTTGCTGGAGAAAAACAATCGGAAATATTTGAAAACCAACGGAATTTTGATTTGGTTTTGAAATTAAATCCGGATTATACATCTACGATAGACGGTATCAAATCCGCATTGATTGATACTGGAGCAGGAGGAAAAGTACCTCTGGAAGAAGTAGCCGAAATTGTTTCGACTGTAGGACCTAATTCAATAAGCAGGGAAAATGTACAACGAAAGATTGTTGTTTCGGTCAATGTGGCCGGACGGGATTTAGGCTCTGCCGTAGAAGAAATTCAACAAGCGATTCATTCGAAAATTGTTCTTCCCGAAAATTATCGCATCGAATATGGCGGACAGTTCGAAAGCGCTCAAAGAGCGTCCCGTACATTGTTGTTGACTTCAATTATTGCAATCGGAATTATTTTCCTGCTGCTTTATCAGGAATTTAAAGATGTTTGGTTAGCGGGATTAATCCTGATTAATTTACCGTTGGCTTTGATTGGCGGCGTATTTGCTGTCTTTTTCTCTTCCGCAGTATTGAGTATTCCGGCTATTATCGGATTCATTACTTTATTTGGAATTGCTACTCGCAATGGTATTCTGCTGGTATCCAATTATCAGAATTTATTGAAGAAACGGGTTCCATTGCGTCAAACGGTTTTGCAAGGTTCCATCGACCGCTTGAATGCTATTTTGATGACGACTGTTACGGCGGGATTAGCGCTATTTCCTCTCGTTCTGAACGGCAGCAAACCCGGAAATGAAATCCAAAGTCCAATGGCCATCGTGATTTTGGGCGGATTGTTGACTTCTACATTCTTGAATATTTATGTAGTGCCGGTACTTTTTGAAATAAAAAATAAAAAATGAATACCGGATATGATACCTAATCGTGCTACATCCCATTCTTTTAGGAATGTATCGCTCGGTAGAAATGCTATATCCGGTATTCATAAAATAAAAAATAAAAAAATGAAGAAAATAAATAAGAATATCCTGTTGTTATTAAGTATGTTCCTGTTTTCTGTCCCGGAACTGGGCAGCCGGACTATATTGGAACAGATAGAGCAAAATAATACGGTTCTGTCGGCTTTACGCCGGCAAGCCGATGTGGATAAAATCGGAAATAAGACGGGTATCTATTTCGAAAATCCGATGATTGAATACCATTATCTTTGGGGTAACCGTTCGGAGACAGGTAACCGAACCGATTTTGCCGTCGGTCAGAATTTCGATTTTCCTGCGGCTTACTATTATCGTAAAAGAGTGTCGAACGCACAGAACCGGCAAGTAGATTTGAAATACCGGATCGAAAGAAAAAATATTCTTTTGGAAGCCCGCCGGCTTTGTATTGAATTGACTTATCAAAACGCCTTATATCAAGCGCTGACGGAAAAAATGCGTTTGGCCGGACAGATTGCAAAAGCATACGAAGAAAAACTAAATATGGGCGAAACGAACCGGTTGGATTATAACCGGGCGATGTTGAATTTTTCCTCTGTTCAAAAAGAGTTTAATTCCTGTAAAACCAATCGGGAGTATCTGTCGGACGAATTGACGCGGTTGAATGGGGGAATAGCGATTCCTTACGATGTTTCTTCATTCGAACCGGTTATAATTAATCCCGATTTCGACGCTTTTTATTCGGAACTGAAAGACAAAAATCTTTCTTTGGTTTATTTACAGCAAGAAATTTCGTTGAGTATTGAAAATGAAAAACTTCGGCGCTCATTGAATTTGCCCAAATTTTCGGCCGGTTATATGAGTGAAAAAGTTTTGACGGAACATTTTCAGGGAATAACGGTTGGCATTTCGGTTCCGTTGTGGGAAAACAAGAATGTAATAAAGCAGGCAAAAGCGCAAACACAAGCCAATCGGATGTTGGCGGAAGATACCCGCCTTCGTGATTATAACGAAGCGGCGGCTTTGCATAAAAAAACGATGAATCTATCTCAAATCATTGAAAATTACAGAAAGAATGTACTTCCCATGGATTATATTGAGTTGTTGAAAAAAGCCTTAGACGTCGGTGAAATATCTATTATTGATTACATTCTTGAAGCAGATCTCTATTTAGACACCGCAAAAGACATGCTCGAAACCGAACGTGAGTTGAATCTCACGATTGCCGAATTAATGCAATGGGAGTTGTAAGAGGTGCGTTTCAATAAATATAAAAGGTATTCGGGCTTAGTCCGAATACCTTTTTTTATTTTTTATAGGGTGGAGCGTCTCCACCCTAATGAGTTGCGGGTATACGATGCTTAGCCGCTCATTAGACAAAAATCCCATCGGTCGATACAAAAAACGGAACTGGGAGAAATCATCAAATCCGCAGATCGTAGATTCGTAATACTTAAAAAAGAAAATCGGAATATTCAATAAAGCCAATAAACCTGCTATTACGCTGAGATATAAAGGAAAAGTTTACAAAAGAAACAGGAATGAAATGTCGGTTATTGTGAATAATTACAAATCCGGCTACGGTCACAGTGAAAACGGCAGCCAACGGTGGCGCTGTAACAAATGCCACAAAAGTTTATGGTTTATTTTTCTTGTTTCTGAATAAAAATGTTAAATGCTCCTTCATATGATTAATCATGTGGTGTGTACTGTCAGATTTCCATTCTTTCTTATGTTTGTGTAAATAAATTAAAAGCAAACAGATAAAACTATCTAAATATAAATCTTTTAGATCAAAAACAAATAATGGTTTTAGATAAATATAATCAAGCACTCCTTTTTCCCAAAATACCCAGCCTATAAAAGTACATGAAATTCCTGCAAGCCAAAAAATGAATGATAGATTAAGTAATTTTGATTTTTTTGATATGCTTTGTAAATAATCATATATTAATAGCATTACAATTAATCCAATAAATAATGTAATTATATGAATCCAAAGTTTTATATTGATATTCCAATAAGAACTGAGTAAAAAATTAAAATAATTATACTTATCATTGAATGTTGGCTTGAATTCTAATAAAGATGGTACAATCTCAAATTTTGTGTTTAAGTAATATTTGTTAATGATTACTTTGATCAATTGATCTATTATAATCATAATGCATACTATAAAAAATATTAATTTTTTCTTCATTGATAATATAGTTTTATAAATTTGTATTTTTTATATCACTTA
>JAIRLY010000039.1 GCA_031259075.1 Dysgonamonadaceae bacterium
GCCGACACAATTGTTTTGCAATGCGTCGTAAATGATGGTACTGCTTCACATACACTCAAGAAAAGAATTACGGTGGGTGACCGGGACGAATGTTCGCCTATTGCCGGTTTAGCGGACGCTGAAGGAAACCGGTATACGGTATCTAAATTCGGCGGTGTATGCTGGATGACTCAGAACTTGCGTTCTACTTACACTATGCAGGGAAATCTACAACAGACAATATCCAAAGACAATAATGAAATTAACGATTACAACGCCATTTCTTATTATTATCCCTACGCCAAGCAACTAACTTTTGAGGCTAATCCCGAATACGGTTTATTATACACTTGGGGCGCAGCCAATATCGGTACGGCAACGACAGAAGCCGTGAATGTGTTTCCAAATAAGCCCTCCGAACGGCAAGGGATTTGTCCGGATGGTTGGGTAATCCCCAGTGATTACGATTGGAATCAACTGGAAAAAGAGATTGCAACTAATCCGTCGCTTTATTCTACACAAACAACGTCATATACATGGGATGAAATACATGAAAGTATGACGGGATACCGTCCAGGCGAAGGAAGTACCGTAACTTGGTGGGGACGAACGATGAAAAGTCCTACGGCAGTTACGACAACAGCTACTAACGGCGTAAGCAATACTAACGGCACGGGCTTTAATGCGCTAATAGTCGGCACCTTAACCGCTGGTACTTCTGGCAATTACGGCTCGTATGTGGGCTTTTGGTCCGGTAGCAGTACCAGCGCCACTGCCGCATGGCGTCGAGGTCTGTACGTTGGCTACTCCAGTGTAGATCGTGGCGGTACTTCCAGTAAGTCCTCCTTGTTTAGCATCAGGTGCAAGAAATAAACAGCGATAAGGTATCTAATAACTTGAGTTTCGGAAAATAAACGGTTAGCACATTTATACGAATTTTCTTATCCGAAACTCAGGTTATTAATTTTTTCCCATTTACTCGCAAAAGGGTAGATTTGTTTTTAATCCTGCGAAAGGGTAGATCTTTCGCAGGACAAGAACAATAGCACCTTCGGATTATTTTTCAGCAGCTTTCGATTTTTTCAGCCATGTATTGATTGTCATACAAATGGCTAATCCGATAAAACTACCGATTGCATCGAATAGAAAATCCATCCAATCCCCTGTTCGATCTATCGGAAAATACTCTTGCATCAATTCAACCAGACCACTGAAAAGGGTCGGAAAAAGAAAAGATCCGAAAACAATTCGCCAATAGCTTATTCTGTTTTTCAAGTATAGCGTATTATCGAAAAAAACGACTCCGGACAATCCTAAAAACATAATTAAATGGACCATTTTATCAAAGTTGGATATTGGTACTTTCGGTAATGGTTTTGTACTTATAAAACAAAGGACAAGAATAATCGCACAAAACAATATACTTAATCCATATTTTTTTATAACTCTCATTTTTTTTTAATTTATATATTTATTTCAACAGGCTATCCGCCAAACTACTCGCCCCTATTCTAAAAAACTCCGGCGTCAACCATTCTCTTCCTAATACTTCTTTCACAAGGGTATAATATTGTACTGCATCCTGAGCGGTACGAACACCGCCCGATACTTTTATTCCAATTTTTTTATTGTACATTTGATAATATTCCTTAACGGCTTCGCACATTACATAAACGGCTTCAAGAGTCGCTCCCGGATATACTTTTCCGGTAGAAGATTTTATAAAATCCGCTCCGGAATAAATAGATAAAATAGCTGCTTTTTTGATATTTGAAGCTGTCTTCAAAAGACCGGTTTCCAAAATTACTTTTAAATGGGCGCCTCTGCAAGTTTCTTTCAATTCTTCGATTTCTTCACAAACTTCCTGCAAATTATGATCGAAAAAATCACCGCAATTAAATACAATATCAATCTCGTCAGCGCCTTCTTTAACGGCCAATGAAACTTCTGCAATTTTTACTTCAATAAATGTTTGAGAAGAAGGGAATCCTCCTGCAACAGAAGCTATTTTCACATCAGCTCTCAACGCTTCTTTCACGACCGAAACAAAATTAGGGTAAACACAAATCGCCGCCACGTTAGCAACATCCGACCGAGAACCATCAAAATCATTCACTTTTTCAACAAATTTCCAAATGCTTTCTTTCGAATCTTCAGTTCCCAACGACGTCAAATCAATACAAGAATATAAAAATTTCAATACATCCAACGTATTGTTTTCTTCGGATTTCCTAATGATTTCGGTTACTTTTTGGGTTACATCATTGTCTTGCAAATTCACATTAAACTTACTAAGAAATTCTTCATACTTGTTCATAATTATTTTAATTTATCATTATTTCTATGTCGATCTATATCTCTTTCTGTTTTTTTCCTCATATTGTTTTCAAAAGCCAGAGTCAAATTCACTCCGGTTTGATTAGCTAAACAGAGGATTACCCAAAAAACATCGGCTATTTCATCTGCCAAATTTTTCTCCTGATCTTCTTTTTTGAAAGATTGGTCGCCGTAAGTTCGGGCTATAATTCGGGCTAATTCTCCTACTTCTTCCGTAAGAATAGCCATATTCGTCAACTCCGAAAAATATCGGACTCCATAGGTTTTTATCCACTCATCTACCTGATTTTGAGCTTCTTGAATTGTCATATTACTCTTTATTTTTAGAATCGATAATAATCGTTACGGGGCCATCATTGAGTAATTCGATTTGCATATTCGCTCCAAATTCTCCGGTCTGTATTTCTTTACCCAACATTCGAATACATTCTTCACAAAATTTTTCATATAGAGGAATAGCCAAATCCTGTTTAGCTGCCTTGATATACGATGGGCGATTCCCTTTTTTTGTGGAAGCATACAATGTAAACTGGCTTACACACAATAATTCGCCGTCAATATCCAGAATGGAACGATTCATCACGCCATTTTCATCATCAAAGATACGAAGATTCACAATCTTCTTCACTAAAAAATCTATATCACTCTGATTATCAGAATTTTCGATACCTATCAATACCAACAAGCCCTCCCCTATCGCCGTTCTTAACCGGTTTTTAATACTCAATGATGCTTTCGATACTCTTTGAATTACAACACGCATTCCATTATTATTCTTTTCTTTATTAATTAAAACTTCCAAATAAAATATCGGCCTTATTTTTCCCGATTAATTCTACAATCTCTGTTTTTGGCGTTTCCCGTATTCTTTTTACACTCTTGTATTTTTTCAATAACTTTTCTTTGACGACAGGCCCTATTCCTTTTATTGTATCCAACTCCGAAACAACTTGTTGTTTACTCCGCTTATTTCTATGAAAAGTAATCCCAAAACGATGCGCTTCATCTCGCAGTTGTTGAATTAATTTCAAACTTTCCGAATTTTTATCCAGATACAAAGGGATCGAATCATCGGGGAAATAAATTTCCTCCAAGCGCTTGGCAATACCAATAATTGCGATTTGTCCATAAAGGCTCAAATCTTTCAAAGCATTGGTTGCCGCATGCAATTGTCCTTTTCCGCCATCAATCACAATCAATTGCGGAAGCGATTGATTTTCGTCCGACAATCTTCGATAACGACGGAAAACCGTTTCATACATCGACTGAAAATCGTCCGGCCCAACGACAGTCTTAATATTGAAATGACGATAATCTTTCTTGGATGATTTTGCTTTTTTGAAAACCACGCAAGCTGAAACAGGATTTGTTCCTTGTATATTCGAATTATCAAAACATTCGATATGCATTGGTAATTCTTTCAAATACAAATCTTCCTGAAGCGCTTTCAGAATACGAGTAGAACGCTGTTCCGGATTTAATTTTTCCTTTTGTTTCAACTGATCTATTTTATATTGCCGGACATTTTTTTCAGACAAATCCAATAATTTTTTCTTTTCTCCTTTTTTCGGAACTAAAAATGTAACGTTGTTTAACTCCATATCCGGAAGAAAAGGAACAATTATTTCTTTTGCTTCACTTCCCAACTGAGTTCTCAATTCCATAATACCCAAGGCCAGAATACTTCCTTTCGATTCATCATCCAACCGTTTTTTATATTCGATTGTCTGTCCTCGAATAATTGCACCGTTCGCAATATATAAATAATTAATATAGACAGACCGATTATCTTCGTCGAACGAAAACACGTCTACGTTATGTAAACTCGGACTGACAATGATTGATTTGGAAGAGTAATTTTCCAGTATACGATATCGCTCTTTAAGAACTTCAGCCTCTTCAAATCTCATTTCAGAAGCCAAATTCAACATTTCCTGATGCAACAATTTACTTATTTCTTTCGCGTTTCCTTTTAATATTTCTTCGATGGAAGATATATTTCTATTATAGTCTTCTTCGGATTGCAGATTCACACAAGGAGCTAAACATTTTTTAATGTGATATTGCAAGCACAGGTGAAACTTCTCTTTATCAATATTTTCTTTTGTCAGATTATACTTACAAATCCGTATCGGATACAGTGAGAAAAGGAACCGCAACAAATACTTCACGTTCATCACGGATGTATAAGGACCATAATAACGAGATTTATCATTGAATTTTTTTCTCGTGAGATAAATACGTGGAAATGATTCATCCCGTATCACCAGCCAAGGATAAGTTTTATCGTCTTTAAGCAGAACATTGTATCGAGGCTTATGTTCTTTTATCAGGTTATTTTCCAACAAAAAGGCATCTTCTTCCGATTCCACAACCAGATAATTAATATTTCTTATCTTCCGGACCATTATTTGAGTTTTAGGATTATCACTTATTTTATTAAAATAAGAAGAAACTCGTTTTTTAAGATTTTTAGCCTTTCCTACATAAATAATCGTATTATTTTCATCCAAATACATATATACACCAGGACTTTCAGGGATAGCCGAAAGAACAGCGAAAACATTGAATTTGTTTTTAACTTTATCTGCCATTTAAATTTCGATCTGCAAAAATAAAGAAAAAATGTATAATTCCTATGTTATTATATGTTATACTTAATTATAGATTCTATTTCTATATCCGGATCAAACAATTTTCTGCCTTTTAAATCTTCCAATTCAATCAGGAAATTCACGTAAATTTTCCGCGGATTAAATTTTCTAATCAAATCTACCGCAGCCACCATCGTTCCGCCGGTTGCCAACAAATCATCATGCAACAAAACCACATCCTGTTCATCCAACGCATCCCGATGAATTTGAATGGTATCCGTTCCATATTCCTTATCGTAAGTAGCTTCAAAAGTTGGAGCGGGCAATTTTCCGGGTTTACGTATAGGAACAAATCCCGCATGTAATCGATCTGCCAACAAAGGCCCCATAATAAAACCACGGGATTCAATCCCTACGACTTTAGTTATGCCTTTGTTTTGATACATTTTAAACAAACCGTCTGAAAGTTCTTTTAGTGTCGCCGAATCCTTGAACAAAGTAGTGACGTCTTTGAATTGAATCCCTTTTACCGGAAAATCAGGGATATTTCTTACTTTTTCTCTTAATTTACTTACATTCATTATTATTATAATTATATTTGTTTTCTTAAAAGCCAAATTGTTCCACGTGGAACAATTTAATCACCTACCCGATAAAATCAATAAAACGTTTATGTCGTTCGGAGAAATTCCGGGAATACGACTTGCTTGGGCAATTGTGTCCGGATTAATCTGTGTTAATTTTTGTTTTGCTTCCGTAGATAAAGACTGTATTGCGCTGTAATCAAATTTGCCTCGAATCTTTACATTTTCTAAACGATTAATTTTTTCTGCAATAATCTTCTCCCGTGCAATATATCCTTCGTATTTAATAAAAATTTCAGCCGCCTCTAAAATTTCTTCTCTGCGATTAGGTATTTTATCTAATAACTCTTGAAAAGCAGGGACTAATGAAGCAATATTTTTAATCGTCAACTGCGGGCGAAGAATTAAATCAATCAATTTGACTCCATGTCGCAAAGGCGCAGTTCCAAACGATTCTAAACCGGAATTGACAAAATCGCCTTTCACGGAATAATTACGAGCGAAAGAAACAATCCGTTCCAATTGTTCTTTCTTTTCCAATAAAAGGTTGTAACGATTTGTATTCGCTAATCCTAATTTATATGCCTTCTCCGTCAAACGCAGATCGGCATCATCTTGACGCAACAATATTCGATACTCCGCACGGGAAGTAAACATACGATAAGGTTCATCCACGCCTTTCGTCACCAAATCGTCAATCAAAACACCGATATACGCTTCATCCCGGCCCAAAACAAACGACTTTCCTCCATGCACATTAATATGTGCATTGATTCCTGCAATTAATCCTTGCGAGCCGGCCTCTTCATAACCGGTGGTTCCGTTAATCTGACCGGCAAAGAATAAATTTTTAATCCGCTTAGTCTCCAGCGTATGATCCAATTGCGTAGGAGGAAAAAAATCGTATTCAATCGCATATCCCGGACGATAAATCCGAATATTCTTAAATGCAGGTATTTGTTGCAAAGCTTTCAATTGAACAGAAACAGGAAGAGAAGAAGAAAAACCATTCAGATAATATTCCTGTGTGTTTTCTCCTTCCGGCTCCAAAAACAATTGGTGTTGCGATTTATCGGAAAAAGTAACGATCTTCGTTTCAATACTCGGACAATATCTTGGCCCTATACTTTTAATCTGACCATTATATAATGGAGAATCTTTCAATCCGCTCTTTAAAACATTGTGTACAGTTTCATTGGTATATAACACCCAACAACTCAACTGATTTAATGAACGGGGAGTAAAATCAAGATACGAAAATTTATGGAAATCATTCTCGCCTTTCTGTTCTTCCATTAAGGAAAAATCGACGCTGCGACCATCTATCCGCACAGGCGTTCCGGTTTTCATTCGATTTGCTTTAAAGCCCTTTTCTATCAACTGCTCGGTTATCCCCATAGAAGCAGGTTCGGAGATTCGTCCTCCGCATATTTGAATCTTACCAACATGTAACAGTCCATTCAAGAAAGTGCCGGCAGTCAAAATAACAGCTTTTGCACAAAATTCAACATCTAAAGACGTTTTGACGCCAATAACCGTATCGTTTTTTATAATCAACTGTATAACAACGTCTTGCCAAATAAACAGATTGAGCGTATTATCCAATGTTTCGCGCCATTTTTCAATAAACCGCGTGCGGTCGTTTTGTGCGCGAGGACTCCACATAGCAGGCCCTTTCGAACGATTCAACATCCGGAATTGGATAGCCGTCTTATCGGTAATAATACCCATCTGACCGCCCAAAGCGTCAATTTCACGAACAATTTGCCCTTTTGCTATCCCTCCTACAGCAGGATTACAACTCATTTGAGCAATTTTGTTCATATCCATCGTTATCAGCAAGGTTTTTGAACCTAAATTAGCGGCCGCTGCTGCCGCATCACAGCCTGCATGACCCGCTCCAACAACGATCACATCATATTTGAACTCCATAAATCTTAAAAAATGAAGAAATGGGTAAATAAAATCATAATTTCATTAACATTAACGCTTCTTCTTCTTTCTCTCTCATTATTTTCCCGTCTTCCGGAGATTTGTCTTTAAAACCACAAAGGTGTAAGATGCCATGAACTATTACACGAGATAATTCTTCCAGATAATCCGTATTGAATTTCTCCGAATTAGATTGCACGGTATCCAACGAAATAAATAAATCGCCCGAAAGAATATCTTTTTCCGAATAATCAAAAGTGATAATATCAGTATAATAATCGTGATTTAAATAGCTTTGATTAATGCGCAATATCTCACCGTCGGAGCAAAAAATACAAGTAATCTCCCCTACCCTCTTTTGATATTGAGAAATCACATTTTTTATCCATTGACTTGTATCGCTCCGTTTTATTTTTGGAAAAGAAACGTCTATCGTTTCATAATGTATCGCCATACAAAGAGTATTTAAATAACCGACAAATATACATGAAATTTTTGAATTACACACAGACGAATAAAAATGGCTAATCTTTTTTATATCAAAAAATCTCACTAATTATGTGAGATTATTAAACACAAAACGATTAATTAAATTTTCATAAAGAAACAGACAGTTATTTTTAATATTACATAGATAAAAGGCGTTTCGCTAATCTTGTGTTCTTGAATTTCGACAATTAAGCACAAACAAGATTAAGTTAGCAAGCGTCCACCTAAAAGTGTGGAGCTTAACTTATTCGTTTGTGCAGGTCATCGAAAACCCAAGAACACGAATAAAATTTAAGTTCCGCGTTTTTTATTTTAAATCGTTTTGAACATATATCTATGGTGAAGGTAAAAACAACTTTTCGAATTAAAAAATCATTTTCCTCATCGTTTAATAAAAGCCGATTGTCTTTACCGGAGACGGAAATTGAGAACTAAGAGTTAGAAATGGAAAATAGAGAATGGATAAAAGCCCTGAAAGGGCGATAATCAATAGCGATGGGCAACGCCCAGTCGTGTTCGGAAGACCGCAGGTCTTCCCTTGTTTTCGGCTTTTGGCAGTGGGTTAAATTGACTGAAAAAGGATCTTGTTTTTATATAAGGTGCTGATTATAAGCCTTTTCTTTTTTCAGCTACTTTTGATGCGGTTGCCCTGTTATAATGCAGGCGTAGATTCAAATATTAAATGCAACCGGACTATTAAACTCGGCAAAAGC
>JAIRLY010000085.1 GCA_031259075.1 Dysgonamonadaceae bacterium
ATCGACCCTTGGGTTAAAAAAACAGTCACGAAGAAAAAATAGCAAAGGATAAGAAAATAAACAAACAATCTCAATTATAAAAAAAGTTCTTGGGATTGTTTGTTTATTTGATAAGCAAATTGTTTTTTGAACTCCCGGGGAGACATTTTCATCTTTTCTTTAAAAAACTTTGAAAAATGAAACTGGTCATAAAAACCTAAACGAAACGCAATTTCTTTTATTTCCAAATTAGAAAATTGAAGATAGGTACAAGCTCTTTGTATTTTCAATTGATTGTAATATTCCATAGGTGGATACGATGTATTTTCCTTGAACAAAGCATTGAATCTGGTAGAAGAGTAGCCCACATAATTGGAAATCATCTCAATGTCGATTTTCTCCTCCAAATGTTCTTTCATATACAAAATACTTTTGTAAATTACATTTTTATTTTGAGACAGATATTTAATTGAAGCAAAAAAATGAATCAAACAACAACTGATATATTCAAGATTGTTGGTACTGTATCCCATTTCCAATTTCCGGTAAATATCTTCTAACAAAGGAAGATGTTCTTTATTAAAACCGGAAGGTAAACAGAGTATTTGTCCGGTAATAGATTCAAATAAATACGTATTATCTCCTCTGAAATGAAATAAATGGATGCTACATGGATTCGAATCGTCCGCCTGATATGAATAACCTTCATTGGCCGGCAATATAAAAGCTTGATTACTTGATACTAAATTATATTCATTCCGAAAATGTATTTCTCCCGAACCTGCTTGGCAATAAATGAAAACATTATCTGCACTCTTTTCGTTTAGAATGACAGACTGAATTTCCGAATAATAACCGATACGGGTAACATGCAATTGTTTCGTAATTTCATTCTTCGATAAAAATTGCTTAATTCTATCCGATATAATGATGGATCGTGTCTTCTGATATTCTTTTTCCATATTTAAAACATTATTTTTGATGCAAAAGTACTGTTTTTTTACATGTCTTTACGACGGAAAGAGGTGGTAAATGATGGTTTTTTACATGTTTTTTACCGAATTGTGCTCGGATAGTTGTTTTTTACATGTTATTGTCGGTTGTTTGTTGTGTGATAAGTGAAAAAATACATAGATTTGTACGCTATTTTAATAAAGATGAATAGAATGAATTTGGTAAAAATAGTTTTCTATGTTTTAATTTGGTGTATATTTCTTATGGTAGCTACTTATCCTTCTGTGATTCTTAATTGGGATTTTAGTTTCTTGTCCGAAAATTCTCTGCAAGGAATTTTCAAAAATTATATATTTTCGATGGTAATGGTGTTTGTGTTGTTTTTATCGGATATTGCCTATCCGATATTGTCGTCGAAAATAGACATGGATAATATGAAATTAGGGTGGGTAAGCAATATAATAACAACGATTATAATAGCTCTGTGCCTCATCTTTTTGTGTATCATAGATAACTTTGGTGGTAAGATATTCTGTTTTATATTGTTTTGGGTTACGCTTTTGGTTTACAAAATAATATCAATTTATATATCATCAGATTCGGTAAAAAAACAGAGAGCCTTGAATGTATGGAGGGATTAATTTTCCATGATTAAAAAACTTAAATTTTTAGTAAAATGATTTCATTGATTATCTTAGCTTGTTTATTTATCGCTTATATTATATTTCTTTGGGTTACCCAGCCTAAATCTATGAAATATAAAGTTATTTTTGCCGGAAAGAGAAACAATTATGAAGGTGCGACAATAAAAAGTGCAAAAGATATATCTAAGCTTGCCATTACAGATCAACTTGAAAATAAAGTTAACTCTGCTGATTATCAAAAATATATAGTAGTTGGTAATTCTATGTTGATTGCTGGAATTAGAGAAGATGATTTAGTGCTTGTTGACGATAAAGTTATTGACTATAAAAACATCAAGGCAAATAACGTCATCGCAATTAAATATGATATTGACAACGATGAGAGTGACTTAAAACTAAGAAAAAAAATAGCTTGTATTGATTTTCAAGAAAATTTTGATGAATGGTTCAATAATCTTACCAAACATTATACGATACAGGCAGATAAAGAATATATAAAGGAGAAATACAATAAATGTATAGAAAAACATATAAGTTTAATTAATGACAACAAGAACGTAACATTCTTATTCTCATCTACTTTTCATACAGACAAAAACGAGATAGATTATTCATTCCATCCTGCAAAATCTTTATTTGGAGTGATTAAATATGTTATAAAAGGAAATTAAGAGGCTCTTACAATTTACTTATATCTCCTAATCCGCCCGTCAACTCCCGCACCGATTGAAATCCGTGTCTGTCTAAATATTCGTTCATTCTTTCGACGACCTTTACCGAAATCGCAGGATCAATAAAATTATAAGTGCCTATTTGAATGGCAGTTGCTCCTGCTAATATAAATTCAATTGCATCCTGCCAATTACATATTCCACCCAAACCGATAATCGGAATTTTTATGGCTTTATAAGTCTGATAAACCATTCGCAAAGCGATCGGTTTGACACACGGGCCTGATAAACCTCCGGTAATTGTTGACAAAACCGGCTTTCTTCGTTCGGCATCAATAGCCATTCCCATTAAAGTATTGATTAACGAAACGGAGTCAGCTCCCTCTGCTTCAGCCGTTTTTGCAATCTCTGTAATATCAGTTACATTGGGCGAAAGTTTAACTATCAACGTTTTGTTATATGCTTTCCTTACGGCTTTAATCACTTCCGAAGCGCTTTTGCAATTCGTTCCGAAAGCCATTCCGCCCTGTTTCACATTCGGACAAGAGATATTCAACTCAATAGCCGGAATTTTATCCAAATCGTTAATCTTTTCGGCACAAGCAACATAATCTTCTATCGTAGAACCGCTTACATTTACTATTATATGCGTATCTATGCTTTTAATTGCAGGGTAAATCGTTGTAATAAAATGATCCACACCTTTATTCTGCAAACCAACTGCATTCAACATGCCTGAAGGAGTCTCAGCCATTCGGGGATAATCATTCCCTTCTCTGGGATAAAGAGTGGTTCCTTTCACAATTATTCCGCCGATTTTGGACAAATCTGTGAAATCGGCATATTCGATTCCATAACCAAATGTACCGGAAGCAGTTAATACCGGATTTTCAAGTTTTAGTTTAGCAATATTAATATTCAAATCTGCCATGTCAATTGATTTATATTGAATACAGGCCCTTCCGTACAGACGCAACTGTTTCCTTTTACCGTCTTTTCTACACAACACAAACAAGCTCCGATACCACAAGCCATAAGATTTTCAAGAGAAACTTCGCAAGGAATGTTGAACTTCCGTGCATATCCGGCTACAGCAGCCATCATGGGCTTGGGACCGCAAGTATAAATAAAATCTGTATTTCCTGCATGCAAAATAGAATGATTCGTTACAAATCCTTTTTCACCTAAAGCACCGTTTTCTGTGGTAATATGTACCACACCAATTTTTTTAAATTCATTCAATTGCAATAAATCTTTTTCAGTTCGAGCGCCTAATAAGAAGGTCGGTGCAAATCCTTTTTCCTTCAAACATGTGCCTAAATAAAACAAAGGGGCAATTCCAACACCTCCGCCGATCAAAAGAAGTTTTTTATTTTTACTTACAGTATCCGGAATAGAAAATCCTTTTCCTAACGGATAAATTAAATTAACGGTTTTTCCGGGTTTAACTTCTGATAATTTACGCGTCCCATTTCCAACGATTTGAATTAATAACCATAGTTCACGATTTTCTTTATCTACATAATGAACGGAAATGGGACGGCGCAAAAATGTATTTTCCGCATGATCTACTTTAATTTGAACAAATTGTCCGGGTAGAATTTCGGGAAGAATACCCTCCAAAGTCAGTTTTAATAAACAATAATTAATATTTAGTAAACTGTTTTCCTTAACTTTCCAATCAGCGATGAATTTCATTATTCGATTGATAAATTTGTTTACAAAGTTAACTCAAAAGAGAAGAATAGCCAAATTTCTTTTACTTTAATCAGGTGCATTATTATCTACCCATGGGTACTTACGTTCACCCCTAAGATATTTTTTATCAATATTATCTATTAATGGGTAACGTTTTCCACTGTTATATAATGACTTTATTATTGAAATTGAAGTCGTTGATCCATATAGTTTTACATATATATCAATGATATCTTGCTGTTTTCTTAAACCTTCATGATATATTTCAATTATACTATCTTTTCCATTTATTATATCAACAAATACAGAGGTAAATTGATTATAATCAATAGAATTAGTTTGTCTTTTACTTCATCTGTTATCATAATATTATTTGTTATAAAGTTCTTTAATTAATGAGCGAAGCAATTTACGTTCTGCTATTAGCGAATCTCGTGTGCATAATAGATCATATGTTGTGCGTTTCCAGCCTTCCCTCACCGGTTGGCAATCATTCCACTCTTTATCTTTATATGCCCTAATTTCTGTGTCACAGTTTTCTATGATTGCTTCTTTATGCTCTATTTCTTTGTACAATGATACAATCCATATTGAACTTATTATTACTATTAATGATAGGATTGATATAAGACTAATAATTTTGATATTTTTCATATTTTGTATTATTTAACATTTGTAATGCTGAATCTATATGCATGTCTATAAATACTACTTTAATATCGCTTGGCATAGGATTAGCTATATTACCAACAGTAGTAACTTCATCGCCTAAATTTGTTTTCAGGAGATCTTGGCATTACTTTTTGTAACTCTGTGCTTTTTCTATGTAATTTTATAACACAGAGAAGGCACAGAATTACACAGAAATTATCTATGGATTTTTAAGATAATATCACTGTTATAGATTGAATTACCTCCAGTTCCAATTGTTTAGAATTAATGGAAGTAACCCGAATAGAATAGTGATTCCCTGTTCTCATCCGATCATCTACCGAATCTGATATGCGTTGAAGGGTATCCAAATCAAAATATTCCGGCTCAACAGTGTTGTTCTCGTCCCAATGTTGCTGTAAACGTGCTTTTAATTTTCGATATTCGTTTGATGATTCCATTTTAATTTTTTTACGTCCGTTCCTTATTACAGACATTTATTGTTTATTTTTCGGTTGCAAAGGTAGCACGTTTCTATTAACTAACACTCTATTATCATGGTAGTTATTACCATAATTCATGGTAAAAATTACCATGACCATCGTTGCGGCTACTTTTGTTGGGTTATTTGTTTAATTTTTTCGGAATAGGCTATAAAAAAATCAGTTTCGAGTGCAACAGATATTTTAAAAAGAAGTTCTGGGTATATATGTTTATTATTCAATTGTTTAAAAAGATTACTAATGTCGAAATCTATTTGGCGAGCAAGCCACGCAACAGTTAAATCACGTTCAGACAATTTGTTTTTGATATCAAGTCCGATATCCAAGTCGTTGATAAAGATTTTTTTTTGCATAAAAAGCGTAAACTGTTCATTATTCGCTTATTCACTATACTTGGCTCTGCAAAACCATTTAACCCGAATATGCGCTAAACAGTTCACGCCTAAAGACGTGAACTCTCGCACATTAACTCTCGGGTTGAAATTTTGCAGATTTCGTATAGTGAGAATTAACTACTACAAGTTCAAATTAATATTTTATATCAATAATATTTAAAATTTATTCATATATTATTTCTTCATTAAAGTTAACAAGAACAAAGTTAAGATTTTTTTAAGAATAAAACAAATTACAATTTTTCAATGAATCTAAATTCCATATTCTATCATTCTTCCGGTTTCAATGTGACAAAAGTTTTATTTTTAAAGAAAATAATTATTTTATCAATATTTTCAGACAAAGATAACTCAGGCATAATCGCTTGTGATTTAATTTGTTTCGGAATTAATTCTTCATTTTTACCTTCTATTTTTTTCGGATCTTCTTTTTTAGGCGGATTTATAGTTGAATTTGCGTAATTTGCATCAAATATATTGGGTTCTTTCCTAACAGGATTTACAGATGAATTTGCAGGATGATTTACTAAAATTGCTTTTTCATCTTTATACATAGGTTCTTTTCCCAGAATCAACCATTCCGGATTTATTTTCGGATATTTAGTTAGAATAGGTATTAGTACATTCGTACTGACCTGATTATTTCTTTTCAAAGTTTGAATCATCGTTGCTCGATTTATTCCTATAAAATCAGCAAATGCAGAAGGATTCATTCTTGCTTCGTCCATTATTTTTTTTATTCTTTCAATCATAATAGTCGTTACTTTTGTAATGCATAAATCGTCGACAAATGTAAGCTGTTTTATTTACAAAAACAACATTTTTACAAATTAAATCTTTTTACATTTGCATTGCTTGGATGTCAATTGTAGTAAATATTTATTAAATACATTTGTAACTTAAAAGGAAAAAGCTTTAAAAAATAAAATTAAAATACTGATTATAATAATGATAATATTGTAAATTCCGGCTGATCGTCAGGAAATACAAATGTATTTACAATAATTCAATGAAAACTTAAACTAAAAATTCATTTTTATACTTTATATTATTGGTTTATAATAGAACACATTTAAATATTCAATGAACATACAATTGTATTGTCGATTCGAAAAACAGCTTCCCCGACTCTATTTTTGTGATTTAATTTCATGTACAATTGTACTTGGATCTCGCAAGAAAACAACATACTTTTGTTAGCTGCTCTCGATTACAAATGTAAATAATGCATTTTTATTGTTGTTTTTGTATTTTATACATTTAAATAAAGAAAAATAGCTATCTTTGTCCAAAAGTAGTCGATCGGTCTGTCGCTTTTTAGAGAAGAGGAAAGTCCGGACAACACAGAGTGCCCTATTACCTAACAGGTAGCTGCTTGCGAGAGCAGAGTAATGTAGAAGAAAAGAACCGCCTTTTTTCGGAAAGGTAAGGGTGAGAAGGTAAGGTAAGAGCTTACCGGTTCTTATAGTAATATAGGAAGCCGTACAACTTAGGGGTTGCAAAATCATGTATACCGGCGCAAGTAGGATTACTCGTCCGATGCCGGGGGGTAGATTGCTTGAGTTTAATGGCGACATTAAACCCAGATAAATGACAGACACCTGAATTTCAGGTACAGAATCCGGCTTACAGATTGGCTGCTTTTTCACTTTTTTAAGAACAACCTGTATTATTGCTCAATGAAACCGAAAGAAATACCTGATTACATCAGAAAAATTTTGAAATTTATTACCGAAGATATTTGGCGAACCATTCCCCAAGATTTGAGTAAGCAAGAAAGAAGAGGATACACCATCCTGAAAGTCATCTGTTTAGCCATAAAAAGATATAATGCCAATAATCTGCAAAGAAGCGCTTCCGCTCTTACTTATAACACATTTTTATCTCTTATTCCGTTATTGGCCGTATTGTTGGCGATTGCTAAAGGTTTTGGATTTAAAAACATTGTAGAAAGTCAATTATTTCTATATTTTCCGGGACAGCGGGTAATAATGGAACACGTGTTTAATTTCGTGGATTCGTATATGCAACATACAGAAGACGGTATATTTTTAGGTTTGGGACTTATCATGTTGTTTTATACGGTTTATAATCTGATATCCAACATTGAAAATACGTTTAATATGATTTGGCAAATTCAGAAAGGAAGATCATATTTCAGAAGATTCACCGATTATTTTTCTGTTTTTTTACTTATTCCTTTGTTTTTGGTTTGTTCTTCCGGCATTTCTATTTTATTTGCAACAACATTCAATACTTTGAAAGAATATCAAGTACTTACTCCGGTTTATGAAATCTTAATTGCGGTCACTCCGCTTGTTATCGGCATATTACTGTTTACTGCCTTGTATATGTTTATGCCGAATACAAAAGTTCGGTTTAAACACGCCTTTTACGCCGGTATTTTTGCAGCAATTGGATTTCAAATTTTTCAATATCTTTATATAAATGGTCAAATTTGGGTTTCAAAATACAATGCTATTTACGGTAGCTTTGCTTTACTGCCTTTATTATTGCTTTGGATGCAATTATCTTGGGTAATCTGTCTGATTGGTGCCGAAATCGCTTATGCAGGACAAAATATTCAAAATTTTGAATTTGAAACAGATAGCGAAAATATATCCAGGAGATATTTAGATTTTATAATATTAGTAATTACATCTCTTATAGTTAAGCGATTCGAAAAAGGAGAAAATCCTTATACTGCAACTGAAATAGCTATGTATAATAAGATTCCTATCCGCCTTACCAAACGTGTTTTATATTTGTTGATCGATTTAAAAATTATTAATGAATTGAAAGACGAAGATAATTATCCCAGTTATCAACCGGCAATAGATATTAACCAAATTACCGTAGAATATCTATTTAATAAAGTAGACAACTATGGTTCTGAAAATTTCAAGATAGATAATCAACAGAAATTTCATCCGGAATGGGAAGTAATATTACAATCCCGATTGGATATGTATAAAAATAACAAAGATTTACTTGTGAAAGATTTATGAAGATATAAAGACTTTAGGGCATTGAGCGAAAAACGGGATTTTAACCCTTTCTATGATTTTGCGATTGGCAACGTCGAGTTCCGTTACGATTCCCCTCGTTTCCCTGTCAATTCCTTTTAATCATTCAACCCGCTTCGGGGTTGAAAGCCCTGCCGACATTCCGTTTGCCCCCCAATCGCTTCGCTTCATTGGGGGTTATTCATATTGAAAGCCTCTGGCTTTCTTTTATTCGGCGAAAGCTCCAGTCATGTATGGAAAACCTCGGCGTAGCTTCCCTGCTACGCCGGACAGGGATGGAAAATGCAGAATTTTGAAAAGTCCGAAGCTAATAAAGAAGACCGAAGGTCTTCAAGATGAATAACCCCCAATGAAGCGAAGCGATTGGGGGTGAAAACAACATATATCACTCCCCAACCCCGTTTCAGGGATTGAACCTTTCGTTTCTCTGTCAACTCCTTTTAATCATTCAACCCACTTCGAGGTTGAAAGCCCCGCCGACATTCCGTTTGCCCCCCAATCGCTTCGCTTCATTGGGGGTTATTCATCTTGAAAGCCTCCGGCTTTCTTTTGTTCGGCGAAAGCTCCGGTCATACCCGGCAAACACATTGCCTTACACGACTGCCCATACTTCGTCGCCGACGACCTGGTCATACTGGTTAGATTGGAGGATACAGGGAGGACAGAGGATTGGTACTTCGTCATTTTTGCATTGGAATCTCGTAACTTGGTACCATACTACAACCGAGAGTGCACTATATGTTAGTGTCGAAGGAAAGCTGGAGAAATTTGCTAGAACAGAAACAGAGGCAATATATCCTGTCCGGTGTATAAAAAGATAAAGGATGTTTCCCCTGCACTTGCTTACGCAAGCGCAGGGGAGACATCTTTTCAGTGCCTTTTTAGAGTTGAGCGAAAAACGGGACTCGAACCCGCGACCCTAACCTTGGCAAGATTAGGGTCTACCAACTGAGCTATTTTCGCGTTACCGGATGCAACGGACAACAAAATATATCCTTTGCGGAACATGTTAAATTTTAAAAAAGGGAAAGATAATATTACCTTTCCCAAAAATAAATGATTATTCCGCCGTTTGTTCTATGTTTACTCCGGTAAAACAATCGCCCGCTTGTATTCCTAACCATAAAGTTCTATTTTTCCCCGAATTATTGGGGTCAATATCAAAAACCAGTTTTTGGAGCGTTTCTTTTATTACTGTAAACCAGGGCGTCTCAATTCGGATTATTTCCAGATGATAAGGATTTAAAGATAGATTGCCGCAATATTGAGTAACGGTATTGTCGCTGAAATACTCACCATTTTTGATGACTGAAATATCTTCGACGATTCCTTCCTCTCCACAAGCTCCACACGGATAATATTTATCATCAAATCCGAGAGACTCAATCCACCAATATTTTTCTCCCGATGTGATTACAATTTTACCTCCCGCCGAATTCACTGTAGCTTTAGTTGTAGAGAATTTAAAGGAATCTCTGCTGCTACAATCCCCATCCGGAGAGTGTTTCTCGAAATGACAAGAAAAAACACTGAAAAGCAAAATAAAAAAAATAATCTTTTTCATAAAATGATCCTCCTTATATTTGGAAATATTTTGTTATTATATTGAAAATTGTACGGGTCGCTTGATTACGCAAATCATTTATCACATCGCTTTTATCACAATTTGTGACGTAATTGCCTTTAAGGCAATCAAGATACCAAAACATTTCTTCATCGACTTCATAATGTTTATCGTTTTAAATATATTCAACAAAATTATACAATTATTTTTATTAGTAACAATAAAATAAAGGATAATTATTAATGACCGCAAATTTTGTATCGGTATACCGGTCGGTTTGCATATATTCCGCAAACAAATCTTCTTCGTAAGAAGGAATATATTCGCGCCAATTGATTCCAGCCGGTTTTTATCCGGCGATTCGGAAAAAAGGCAAAAACTTTCTCAGACTGTCTGCCCTGTCTGTCTTGGACAGATGTTTTCCGTCTTTTGTTTTCAACTTACAACTGAAATAATTTTTAATTTTCATTTTTGATTCTTAATTCAAAAAATATACTTACCTTTGCATTTCAATTTTTCAATAATTATTTATAAACAAATTCTTTATCATGTATTTAGATTCGGAAAAGAAAAAAGAAATCTTTGCAAAGTACGGAAAGTCTAACACTGATACCGGTTCATCCGAAGGACAGATAGCATTGTTTTCCTACCGTATTTCGCATTTAACTGAGCATCTCAAGTTAAATAAGAAGGATTATAGCACGGAACGATCCCTAAAAATGTTGGTTGGTAAGCGTCGTCGTTTATTAGACTATTTGAAAAACAAAGATATTGAAAGATATCGCGCTATCATCAAAGAATTAGGCATCAGGAAATAACAGAAGTAGAAGGTAGAAGGCAAAAGGCAAAGACGGTAAAACAATACTTTTGCCTTTTGTTTTTTTATTTTTTACTTATTTACGGTATATTCGCTTCCAAAAACAACCAAAACTTGACTTTGATTGTTTCATTCTGCCGGATTCTACATCATAACCGGCCTTTATACTGTATACTTTATCCTTAAAGAGAAATAAATAACAAAATTTTTCAAAAAAAGTTCTTAATTTGTTTGTAATATTTCAATACAATACTATACCTTTGTTTTGTTATGAGAAAGACTCTTACAAAAAAAATATGATAAAGAGGGATTTTTTAACGGAAGCATTGAAAAAGCATTTCGGATTCGACGCCTTTAAAGGCAATCAAGAAAAGATTATTTGTAATGTTTTAGACGGAAAAGATACGTTTGTCTTGATGCCGACAGGAGGAGGTAAATCATTGTGCTATCAACTACCGTCGCTTATTTCGAAAGGTACGGCTATTATTATTTCGCCCCTCATTGCACTGATGAAAAATCAGGTAGATGCAATGCGTAATTTTAGCGAAGACAACGGAATAGCCCATTTTATCAATTCATCCTTAAACAAAACCGCTATTGATCATGTAAAAGATGATATAAAACAAGGAAAAACCAAGTTGCTTTATGTTGCCCCCGAATCGTTGACAAAAGAAGAAAATATTGAATTTCTTCGAGAAATACTCGTATCATTTTATGCAGTAGATGAAGCACATTGTATTTCCGAATGGGGACACGATTTTCGTCCGGAATACCGGCGAATACGGCCTATTATTAATGAAATCGTTCGACGGCCTATTATAGCGCTCACAGCTACGGCTACTCCAAAGGTACAGCACGACATTCAAAAAAATTTAGGAATGATGGATGCAGCTGTATTCAAATCTTCATTCAATCGTCCGAACCTGTATTATGAAGTTCGCCAAAAAAATCAGAATATTGACAGGGAAATCGTCAAATTTATTAAAGCGAATGAAGGAAAATCGGGTATTATTTATTGCCTTTCCAGAAAAAAAGTGGAAGATTTTACCGAAATTTTGAAAGCAAACGGAATCAATGCGCTGGCTTATCACGCCGGAATGGATTCGCAAAAACGTTCGGAAAATCAAGATAAATTCCTGATGGAAGAAGTAGATGTGATTGTTGCGACTATTGCTTTCGGAATGGGAATCGATAAACCGGATGTTCGATATGTTATTCACTACGACATACCCAAAAGTCTGGAAGGATATTATCAAGAAACCGGCCGCGCAGGAAGAGATGGAGGAGAAGGTAAATGTATTGTTTTCTATATAAACAAAGATCTACAAAAACTGGAAAAATTTATGCACGGCAAACCCATTTCCGAACAGGAAATAGGAAAACAATTGCTGGAAGAAACAAAAACATACGCCGAATCTGCTATTTGTAGAAGAAAAATTTTACTGCATTATTTTGGAGAAGAATATTTGGAAGAAAATTGTGGAAATTGTGATAATTGTTTAAACCCTAAAAAACAAGTGGAAGCAAAAGAATTATTGATTTCGGTTTTGGAGACCGTAGAAACATTAAACGATAAATTTAAGGCAGATCATATTATTAATATTCTGCAAGGGAAAATGACGTCCGAAATAATCTCCTATGAACATGATGAATTGGAGATCTTTGGAACAGGTAAGGATGAAGATGAAAAAACGTGGAATACGGTTATTCGCCAAGCAATGATAGCCGGCTATCTGGATAAAGATATTGAAAATTATGGCCTTTTGAAATTAACTCCCGAAGGGAAAAAATATTTGGAAAATCCTGCTCCTTTCAAAATTACAAAAGATAATGATTTTGACGAAGAAGAAAGTGTAGAAGAAACCCCTGTCAGAGGAGGCGCTTCTTGTGCAGTCGATCCTGTTTTATATTCTATAATGAAAGATTTAAGGAAAAAACTCTCTAAGAGATTAGATGTCCCTCCTTATGTAATATTTCAAGATCCTTCATTAGAAGCAATGGCAACTACATATCCGGTTACAGTGGAAGAATTGCAAAACATTCCGGGCGTAGGTGCAGGGAAAGCCAGACGTTACGGTCAGGATTTTATCGAAATAATCAAACGACATGTTCTTGAAAATGAAATAGAAAGACCCGAAGATCTGCGTGTTCGTACGGTCGCCAATAAATCCAAATTGAAAGTTTTCATCGTACAAAGCATCGATCGAAAAGTTGCTTTAGACGATATTGCACTGACAAAAGGGCTTGAATTTAATGAACTTCTGGATGAAATTGAAGCCATTGTTTATTCCGGAACTAAAATCAATATAGATTATTTTCTCAATGAAATAATGGATGAAGATCATATCGACGATATATATCAATATTTCAAAGAATCTGAAACCGACAGCTTGGAAGATGCTATCAAAGAACTCGGAAGCGATTATACGGAAGAAGAAATCCGGTTGGTTCGTATTAAATTTATTTCCGAACTTGCTAATTAATAATTACTTTTTTAAACTAAATTGCCGGATAAGGCTATTGATGATACCCGCTTGAAAAGCCGGATGAAAACATGTTGCAAAATATTTGTAAAAGGGTTTAGATAGACGATTCGGATTTTAGGTAAATGTATTTTCCGATATTTTTTATCTGTCTGTTGGTAGTTTAATTTATTTCATGTATATTTGCACGCAATAAAAAATTTTCTATATGTCATTTATTGCAGATAAGACAGTAATGGATGGAGTAACATTCGACGATGTATTGTTGATACCCGCCTATTCCGATATTTTACCTCGAAATGTCGATTTGTCAACAAAGTTTTCAAAAAACATTACATTGAATATTCCAATGGTTTCGGCGGCGATGGATACCGTTACCGAAATAAAGATGGCTATCGCTATCGCCAGGGAAGGTGGAATTGGCGTAATCCATAAAAATATGACGATTGAAGAACAAGCCAAACAAGTACGTTCCGTCAAAAGAGCTGAAAATGGAATGATCTCCAATCCGGTCAATATCAAAAGAGGAAAAACAGTAGGCGACGCTTTGTCTTTAATGGCCGAATACAAAATCGGAGGGATTCCGGTAGTAGACGACGAACATCATTTAGTGGGAATTGTAACTAACCGTGATTTACGTTTCCAACGAGATTTGAACCGTTTAGTAGACGATGTAATGACTTCCGAAAATTTAGTTACTACAAATCAGTCAACCGACTTAGAATCAGCCGCCGATATATTGCAAAATCATAAAATAGAAAAACTTCCGGTTATCGACGGCAATAATAAACTGATCGGACTGATTACCTATAAAGATATTACAAAAGCAAAAGACAAGCCTTTTGCGTGCAAAGATAAACAGGGAAGACTGAGAGTTGCGGCAGGAGTAGGAGTCACGTCCGATACTTACGATCGAATTGCAGCATTAGTAGAAGAGAGTGTCGACGCTATCGTTATAGATACGGCGCATGGACATTCACAAGGAGTAATAGACGTATTAAAAGAAACGAAAAAGAGATTTCCGAACACGGATATTGTTATCGGCAATATAGCGACGGGTGAAGCTGCCAAAGTGCTGGCAAAAGCAGGCGCCGACGGAATAAAAGTAGGTATTGGGCCGGGGTCGATTTGCACTACCCGTGTAATCGCAGGAGTAGGAGTTCCCCAGTTATCGGCTATCTACGAAGTATCGAAAATATTGAAAAACAGCGGAATACCGATTGTTGCAGACGGAGGATTACGCTATTCCGGAGATATTGTAAAAGCGTTAGCCGCCGGAAGCTCTTCGGTTATGATGGGATCTTTGCTGGCAGGAGTAGAAGAATCTCCCGGTGAAACGATACTGTACAACGGCCGCAAATTCAAATCCTACCGGGGAATGGGCTCTTTAGAAGCCATGCAAAAAGGTTCGAAAGACCGCTATTTCCAAGATGTAGAAGACGACATTAAAAAATTGGTGCCGGAAGGGATTGCTGCCCGCGTACCATACAAAGGTTCTTTGTTTGAAGTGATATATCAAATGGTAGGCGGATTGAGAGCGGGTATGGGATATTGCGGCGCTGCAAATATAGAAAAATTACACAATGCAAAGTTTGTAAGAATCACGAATGCAGGTATGGCCGAAAGTCATCCGCATGACGTGACAATTACACAGGAAGCACCCAATTATAGTTCTAACAGAGGATAAAAATTTATTTCTTAATTTTTTGAACAATAATTATTAAGTCTTTACGTTTGATATACGATTAACAATTTTAATATATTAATGAAATGGACAAGATGAATAAGACTTTATTTTCTTTAATTTTAATGTTATTATCAATTACAGTTTATGCTCAAACAAGTGATCCTGTCGTAATGAACATTAATGGAAAAGATATTAAAAAATCGGAATTTGAGTATATTTATAACAAAAACAATAACGAAGGCGCTATTGACAAACGATCTTTAGAAGAATACATCGTTCTTTTTAAAAATTTCAAACTAAGAGTAGCAGAGGCGGAATCTCAAGGAATGGACACGACTGTCGCATTTCATAAAGAATTTAATGAATATCGAAATCAATTAGCTAAATCTTATTTGAAAGATCCGGAAATTAATGAAAATTTATTATTACAAGCTTATAATCGCACGCTGGAATTTGTAGAAATCAGTGCCGTTTTTATCGCTTTTCCTCAAATGGAAAAAAGAAGACTTTTTAATGTAATTCCCGCCGATACTTTAGCCGTTTACCAAAAAGCAATGGAAGTACACAATCTGGCCATTAAAAAAGATGCTGATTTTGAAGAACTGGTAAAAAAATATTCTTCGGACGAACGAATGAAACAGGCAGAACGTCCGGGATATATGGGATGGCATTCCGGACTGAATTTGCTCCCTGTTTTGGAAATGAACTTGGCAACTGCGAATGTAGGGCAAGTAACAATGCCGATTCGCTTACCTCAAGGTTATTATGTAATTAAAGTACTAAACAAAATACCTCATCCGGGAGAAGTGCATGCCGCTCATATTTTAATCATGTCTCCCGCCGACGCTGATACCGTTCAAATTTCAGACGCCCAAAATAAAATCGCTGAAATAGAAAAAAAATTAAATGAAGGCGCCGATTTCGGCGAGTTAGCCAAAGAATATTCCGAAGATAAAGGATCGGCGGCCAAAGGAGGCGATTTGTCGTGGATACAATATGGACAAATGGTTCCCGAATTTAATGATACTATTTTCAAAATGAATGAAACAGGAACAATCAGCCAACCGTTTAAAACCAAATTTGGATATCATATCGTTAAATTATTGGAAAAAAGACCGGCTGCTTCATTAGAAGAACTACGGACTCAAATAGAAAATAAATTAAACCGTACCGGTAATTTTACTGTTTTGTATCAACCGGGCATTGATAAGTTAAAAGCATCAACTAATTTTACTCCGAATGAAAAAACTTGTAAATTATTGGCAGAAAAGGCAAATACTTTATTTCCTACCGATAGCTTGTATACTTCTCAATTCGAAAATAGTACAGAAACTTTATTTACAATAAAGGAGCAGCCGGTAACAATTTCCGATTTTATGGCTTATTTGAAAAAAAATCCTCAAACATATTCTAATTTATCGTCGGAAGCATTCACAGAAAACCTGAATCAATTTATATATCAGAGTATAATGGATAATGAAAATAAAGAGCTTGAAAACAAATATCCGGAATTTAAAAATCTGGTACAAGAATATCGCGACGGCATTCTCCTTTTTGAAGTAAGTAATAAAGAAGTATGGGAAAAAGCATCTTCCGATACAGAAGGACTTGCTAAATATTTCGATGAAAATAAATCTAAATATGCTTGGGATGAACCGCATTGGAAAGGATATGTTATCTTAGTAAAAGATGCAGCTACAAAGAAAAAAATACAAAAGGAAATAACAAAAATGCCGGATGAAGAAGCCGTCCAATATCTGCTCGACAAATACAAAACGGAAGAAACACCTGTTGTAAAAGTAGAAAAAGGCTTATTTACGAAAGGACAAAATAAATTTGTAGATGAAACTATTTTTAAAACGGGAAAAGTTGAATTTCCCGAAAACTATCAAGATTTCTTCCTGTTGGGAAAACTTCTTTCCAAATATCCGGAAAGCTATATGGATGTGAGAGGTTTGGTGGTAACCGATTATCAGGATTATCTGGAACAGGAATGGTTGAAATATCTAAATGAAAAATATCCCGTAATTATATATAAAGATATTATTGAGAAAGAATTTAAATAATACACGTTTATCACTCCTGATTTATACATTAATCGTTGTGTCTTTTTTACTTGTTTCCTGTAAACAAGAAACAACGGTAAATAAAAACGTGATCGTACAAATAGGAGATAAAGTCTTAACCAGAGAAGAATTGGAAGAAAATATTACTTCTTTTTTGAGTCCGGAAGATAGTATATTGGCTGTAGAACATTATATCCGAGTTTGGATCAATGATAATCTTCTCTATGATATAGCTCGTAAAAATATTATAAATAAGGAATATATCAATCAATTAGTTGAAAGTTATCGTAAATCATTAGTCATTTATCAATATCAGGAACAATTAGTTAATGAAAAATTGTCTAAAGAAATAGATAACGAAGTGTTGTTGGAGTATCATAAAAATAACAGCGATAAATTCAAATTAGACCGGCCGCTGGTAAAGGGTCTTTTTCTGAGAGTTCCCGTGGATGCGCCTCAAATAGAAAAAATAAAAACTTGGTATAAATCAATTTCGGCAACTTCTTTGGCTAATATAGAAAAATATAGTTTGCAATATTCGGCCGGTTATGATTATTTTTTTGATAATTGGGTCGATCTAAGTGAATTGATGAATAAATGGCCGATTAATTATAAAACCGAATGGGACAATATTAAATACAATAAGTTTATTGAACAAAAAGATGATAAATATTATTATTTTTTACATATAACCGATTATCTTTCACAAGGAGATAATGCGCCTTTCGAATATGCAAAATCAACCATTAAAGAAATATTAGTCAACCAGAAAAAAATAGAGTTTTTACGGAAAATAGAGGAAGATTTGTACAGTAAAGCGCTCAATAGCGGACAAATTATTTTTTATAATTAATTGAAAATAAAACGAATATTAATACATACTGATATATGAAGAAGTTTTTCTTTTTATTGATAAGTTTGACGGCATTTGCAGAGCAAACGACACAGGCACAAAGCAATGTAATTGATGAAGTGATCTGGGTGATCGGAGACGACGCCATTCTCCGTTCCGATGTGGAAAATATGCGCTTACAGATGCAATTTGAAAATCAACGTATAAACGGAGATCCTTATTGCGTTATTCCCGAACAAATGGCTATTCAAAAATTGTATCTGCATCAGGCTAAATTAGATAGTATTGAAGTTCCTGAAAGTCAAGTCTTTCAAAAGGTTGAAAGTTGGATTAATTATGCAATAAACCAAGTGGGATCTAAAGAAAAACTGGAAGAATATTCAGGGAAGTCGATTAATGCTCTTCGTGAAGAACGGAGAGCGGCAATGAAAGAACAAGGCATGGTTCAAAACATGCAACAAAAATTAGTGGGAAATATTAAAGTAACTCCTTCGGAAGTTCGCACATTTTATAATCGTATTCCACAGGATAGCTTGCCTTTTATTTCAACTACCGTAGAAGTGGAAATAATTACTTTGGAACCGGTAATTGCTTTAGAGGAAATTGACGATATTAAAAAAAGATTGAGAGAATATACCGAACAAATAACTTCGGGGAAAAGAGAATTTTCGACTTTAGCTCGTTTATACTCCGAAGATATTGAGTCTGCTAAACGGGGCGGAGAACTGGGTTTTGTTGGAAAAGGCACATTACTTCCCGAATTTGCTACGGTTGCATTTGAATTAAACGACCCCAAAAGAGTTTCCCGCATTGTAGAAACGGAATACGGATTTCATATCATCCAATTAATTGAAAAAAGAGGTGATCGTATCAATGTTCGTCATATCCTGTTAAAGCCCAAAGTCTCAAAAGAAGAAATAGAAGAAGCTACTATCAAATTAGATTCTATTCGTACCGATATAACAGCTAATAAATTTACTTTTGAAGAGGCGGCCACTTACTTGTCTCACGATAAAGATACACGAAACAACAAGGGTTTGATGGTAAATCTAAATCCGGAAAATGAAACCAGCCGTAGCGGAACATCTCGCTTTGAAATGGCCGAATTGCCGCCCGAAATAGGAAAAGTCGTTTATGGAATGAAAGTCGGTGAAATTTCCAAACCATTCACAATGATTAATTCCAAACAAAAAGAGGTGGTAGCAATTGTTAAACTAAAATCAAGAATAGAAGGTCATAAAGCAAGTCTTACAGAGGATTACCAAGCTCTGAAAGCAATGGTGGAACAAGAAAAACAACAGAATATTCTGGAAAAATGGCTCGCTAAAAAACAAAAAGATACCTACATCCGCATCAATGAAAATTGGCGGAACTGTGATTTTCAAACAAAAGGCTGGTTAAGTGAATAAAATATCAAAAACGTTTCTTTTTTGTTTCCTTTTTATTCTTTCTACTGTACTTTCGGGAATGCGGCAGAATATTTCTTCTCCTCAACAAAAAAAAACAAAGGTGATTATGGAATATGCCGACTCTACGATATTCGAAAAAAATAATAACCCCGATATTCACGTAATGAGAGGAAACGTAAGATTTCGGCACGATAGCACTTATATGTATTGCGACAGCGCCTATTTTTACCAAAATGATAATTCGTTGGAAGCTTTCAATAATGTCCGCATCGAACAGGGTGATACACTATTTATATACGGAAATTATTTGATATATGAAGGAAATCTGAATTTAGCAAAAATGCGACAAAATGTCCGCATGGAAAATCGGAATAATACTCTCTTTACGGATCATTTGGATTATGACCGGAATCGCAGTTTAGGTTATTTCTTCGACGGCGGATTATTAGTCGACTCTTTAAATGAATTGACCGCTATCTATGGACAGTATTCACCAAATACCAAAATGGCTGTTTTTAAGGATAACGTTAAACTCGTAAATCCTCAATTTGTTCTGACTTCCGATACGCTTGAATATAATACGATAAATAAGGTTGCTACTATTTTAGGGCCGGCTGTGATTGAATCCGATAGCGGAATTATTCACTCTACAAGAGGTTGGTATAATACGGAAACAGATTTGGCAATACTTTATGACCGTTCTGTTGTGTTAAGTAAAGACAGCGCCAAAACCTTAACTGCCGATACCATTTTTTATAATCGTCAAACCGGTTTTGGAGAAGCTTTCAGTAGAATGGTACTCAACGATACAGTCAAAAAAGTTATTTTAATGGGTAATTACGGTTATTACGATGATATAACCGATTTTGCTTTTGCCACCGATTCCGCACAAATCATCGAATATTCCCAAAAAGATTCGCTTTTTTTGCATGCCGACACGGTACAAATGTTAACAGTCGGAGAGGAGCGGGAGATGAAAGCTTTTTATGGAGTTCGTATTTACAGGATTGATTTGCAAGGTGTTTGTGATTCTCTACAATTCAATACCAACGATTCAACTATCTATCTTCACAAAAATCCTATTTTATGGAATACCGGTTATCAAATTACAGGTGATACAATCAAAATACTTTTAAACGATAGTACCCTTGAAAGAATAGACGTTAAGGATCGTTCTTTTGCTATGGAAGAAAAAGATACTACCTATTTCAATCAAATAAAAGGAAAAAATCTTATTGCTTTTTTTACCGGAGGTGAACTAAGTAAAATCGAAGTAGAAGGCAATACCGAATCTATTTATTATCCGATTGAAGACAAGGGAACCGAATTGTTGGGAAGAAATAAAACGGAAAGTCCTTACATGACTATTCATATCGAAAACCGGAAACCGGTAAAAATCCTCTGGAGACCTTCTCCAAAAGCAGAAATGCTTCCTATTCCGGATTTGATTCCCGAAACGAAATTTTTAAAGGGATTCGTGAATTACGATTATTTACGTCCCAAAGACAGAGAAGATATTTTTACTCAAACCACAATAAAAGTAGAAGATATTCCCGCCCCAAAACGCAAAAAACGCCGCTAAAATGAGTTTTTTCTTTTTTTTTAATAATCGGAAAACGGTTCATTTCGAACATAAACCTGTCTATTATGATCCGAAGAAAGATTTGCATCAATCTAATTCCGATAAAGAATTAAATCCTATTCAAGGCCGTTTTATTCAAGGAACCAACCATCTTAAAAAAAAGAAGAAAAGGAATCAATCTTTTTACCGGTCAATTATCCGGTTAATTATCATTATTTTGATTCTGATCGTTTTGAGTTCGATCATCCTATCTTGAAAACAAATTATCCTCTTTGTGAAATGATTATTATGAATACTTTTTATTACATGGAAAAAAAAGAGATCGCTTCTTATATTCATTGTAGAGACCGGTTTGCTCATAAAAATAATTTTGGTCATGCTTTGATTATAGCCGGAAGTAAAGGAAAAATAGGCGCTGCCGTTTTATCAGCAAAAGCTTGTCTTAGAAGCGGTGCAGGATTGATTACAACTCATGTTCCGGCTTGTGGAGAAACGATTATGCAAACTGCTTTTCCCGAAGCGATGGTAAACGCAGATAAAGAAACCGATTTTATATCGGATGTGGGTAACATTGAATCTTTTGCGGCGATTGGAACAGGGCCGGGAATGGGAACTTCGGACAACACGAAAATCGCATTGGAGAATGTTTTAATTCAAAGTAAAAAACCTGTAGTATTAGACGCCGACGCACTCAATATTATTAGCCTGCATAAAGAAATGTTTCAAATTATTCCGGCGCACAGTATTCTTACGCCTCATGCAGGAGAATTTGATCGCTTAACCGGAAAATCCCGGTCTTCGCACGAACGATTGGAAAAAGCAAGAAATTTGGCGGTCGAATTGAATTGTATAATTGTTCTGAAAGGAGCCGAAACAGCTGTTTGTCTTCCTGATAAAGAAGTTTTTTTTAATTCTACGGGTAATCCGGGAATGGCGACCGCCGGAAGCGGCGATGTTTTGACCGGAATTATTACGGGTTTATTGGCTCAATCTTATACTCCGCCGGAAGCCGTAAAAATTGGAGTTTACATACATGGACTTGCAGGAGATATAGCAGCGAAAAAACTTTCACAGGAAAGTATGATTGCCGGCGATATTATTGATAATATAGGCAAAGCCTACCTGCTTATAGCTGAATAAATCATGAAATAAAGGAAATCAGGTGATACGGGCGTCGGATTAAACAGGAAATACCTAAAATATTAATCCACATGAAAAATTTAATATATTCTCTTTTTTATCAAGCGAAATTCCTTTTAGAGACTCCGGTATATCCGGAATTTCGTCAAAACTGATATTCGTATTGAAAAAACTTATTCCGTATCGAACATCAAAATAGATATTTGAAATATTAATGGAAAATCCGGCTAATCCATAAGGAACAAAATGAGGTGTTTTACTCTGAAATGAGGTATTAAAACTCGTATTGAAGTAATAATGGAAAGAAGAGCCACATATAAAACTAAAAAGAAAGGGGCCGTTTTTAGTAAAATAATATCCCGCCAAAACATTTACTTTAGCCGCTTGAGTTTTCATAGAAAAGAGTTTGTCTGAATTTTCGGAAGAAAAAGAAATTTTTTGTCTGTATAAACTCCATTCAAGTTCCGGTTGCATAAAAATACGATCTAAATTGATCCGAAGAAAAGTATTGATGTCATATCCCGACTCATTTAGAAACGATTTGTTTGTTAGTTCGGTTTTTTCAGAATACAAGTTGCAATTAGTATTATATAAAGCGTTTAACCCCAATCGAAAACCAAAATTGAGAACCGGATAATTATAATCAAGATATTGCTGTCCCTGTACCGGCAGCATCATTAAAAATAAAATGTTAATTAATAAAAGGAAACGCATAAATAAACTCGTATTTTCTTTTTTTTCATTTCTTTTTTCGCTGAACACTCCAACCGAATTTACCTGTCCATTTTTGTTTCATAACAATACAATATCTTCTTTCTTTGTTTTCATTTCACAATAATGGCATTGAAGCGTTACATTCGTTTTATCAATTACTTTAAAATGTGTTTTCATCGGTTCATTATTCGTAATACATTTCGGATTATTGCATTTGACGATACCCCAAAGTTCATCGGGAAGATACACCAATTTTTTTTCTACCACTTCGTAATCGCGAATAATATTTAATTTTACGGAAGGAGCTATCAATGAAATGCGATTAATTTCATTTTGTTCAAAAAATTTATCGGCAATTTTCAAGATGCCTTTTTTCCCCATTTTCCTGCTATCCAGACCATAACCAATGGTTACCGGCGTTTTCAACTTTTCGATTTCCAATAAGGACACTACTTTAAATAATTGTTCGGAAGGTATATGATCAATCACAGTTCCGTTTTTCAATGCTGCTACTTGCAATTCTTTTTTACTCATCACCGGAGAATTAAAAATTAAAAAAACATCAATTATCAATTATATTAAGTACATTACAAATAATTGCTTGCCGAGCGTACACACCGTTTTTTGCCTGTTCAAAATAATACGCTTTCGGATTGTCGTCTACATCGGATGCAATTTCGCTTACGCGGGGTAACGGATGCAGGATTCGAAGGTTATCCTTGCTATTATCCAGCATTTTATTACTGAGAACATAAACGTTCTTAACTTTTTCATATTCCATTAAGTCGGTAAACCGTTCCCGTTGCACTCGCGTCATGTATAAAATATCCGATTGATTAATCACTTCCGGAGAAAAATCCGTATGCTCAAAATAATTTATTGCATTATTGTCCAGAAATTGTTTATAAATATCCGGCAATTTCAATTCTTCCGGCGCTACAAAATGAAAAATCGGATTGAAATGCGACATACCATTGAGCAGTGAATGTACTGTGCGTCCGTATTTTAAATCACCCACCATCGTGATTGTCAAATTCTTTAACGTTCCTTGTGTCTTGTAGATTGAATAAATATCCAACAAGGTTTGCGAAGGATGTTGATTCGCACCGTCACCTGCATTTATAATTGGAATTTCCGTTATTTCGGAAGCATATCTTGCCGCACCTTCCAAATAATGGCGCATAATAATTACATCAGCATAGTTACTCACCATTTTAATCGTGTCTTTGAGCGTTTCCCCTTTGGAAGAACTCGTTGTGGCAGCATCGCTAAAACCAATTACCCGCCCTCCTAAACGATTTACTGCCGTCTCAAAACTAAGACGAGTGCGCGTAGAGGGTTCAAAAAAAAGAGTGGCGCAAACTTTCCCTTCTAACAATTTCCGGTTTGAATTTTGTTCAAAAAACGATGCTCTGCGAATGAGATGAAGAATCTTTTCTTTTGAACAATCAGCGATAGAAACAAAACTTTCCTTTTTCATTTGTATTGTAAGTTTTGATACAAAAGTAAGCATTATTTGGAAATTAATAAAATAATCCCGTTGGGGATATTTTTTTCCCTGATCAACCTGTGCCGCGATATAAGGATACTCGATAAAAGAAAGTTCACGCTCTTTGCCGTAAGTGTAGTTGCCTGCCTGATTATCAGCGCAACGAAAGCAAACAGCAACTTTTTCCTCCATCTTTTCACACTGATACTCGGAGCGATTGCCGGATGTATTGTTTCTTTTTTCAGGGAAGAGTAATGCGAAAAATTCATATCTTTGCACTCTAATTAAATAGCATGGATTTCCGACAACTGTTCAGCTTATATAAGGAATTTGTTAGCGGCGGTAAAATTGAGATTATAAACGGATATGCAAAAAAATCCGACCATAAGGATTTACTTGCCGTCTCAAGATATTTTGCAGAAAAAGGCGATAACGTACAAATAACCACTGCTATTCACTTCAAAGATGAAAAGTACAAAGAGGTGTTCGGCAAATTGAATGGAACCGGATACGAACGTAAATGCCCGGATTTAATCATCAACGGAAAATATTATGAATACGAAAGCTATACGCCGCCGTTCAAAAAAGAAAAAATATCGCACATGATAAAAA